>JACPDY010000050.1:6073-38053 GCA_016183775.1 Bacteroidota bacterium | reverse complement strand
AGGGCTCAACTCCTTTTTTTTCTTTGCGTGCTTTGCGCCTTTGCGTGCCACTAAAATACCTCCTCTCATTTTTCATTTTTCATTCTTAATTCTTCATTCTTAATTTCCTTCTCCCAGCTTCCCAATACCGACATCTGGCTGCTCGACATCAAAGATGACAAAGGAAAAATAACATTCAGCAACCCCATAAATATTACTGATCGTGAAGGATATGACAATCAACCTGCATTTTCTCCTGATGGAAAATATATTCTCTTTTCATCTGTAAGAGAAGGCGTTCAATCTGACATTTACAAATATGACATAGCAAGCAAACAAACCATACAATTCACCAAAACTGAGGAAAGCGAGTACTCCCCTACTTTTACACTGGATGGAAAATTTATTTCAACCGTACGCGTTGAAAAAGATTCGGCCCAGCGACTATGGAAATTCCCTGTTAATGGCGGAGAGCCAGCTCTTATTATGGATAATGTTAAAAATGTAGGGTACCATTGTTGGATAGATAAAAATACTATTGCCTTATTTATTCTGCCTACTCCTTTTACATTACAAATTGCAAATCTCAAAACTGAAAAAACAACAATACTGGATGATAGCATAGGACGCTGTATCCAAAAAAATTGTAATAAAGACATTGGAAGTTATTTCAAAAAATCATCTGATAGTACTGGTTTTATAAGAAAGTTTGACACTTATTTGATGAAAACCTATCCCGTCAAATACCCTAAAATTGATCTGAGTCCAATTAAAAAATCTGAGGATTTTGTTTGGTATAATGAAAATTACGGACCTGAAAACGACCCAATGATTATCATGGGAGCTAAGTCAACTCTTTATAATGTTGCCGAAGCAGTTGGTTCAAAAAGTATTATGGATAGAGAAATAAACGGCCCATCATTTATAATTCAAGACCTTTCAGGATTTGGTATATACAACATTGGTCGTATAGTATTAAGCCCCGATAAAAAGAAAATAGCAATAGTTACAACCAAGTAGTAACATTGAACACCTGTGCTGAGCATAGCCGAAGCGTTGAACATTCAACATTGAACATTGAACCTTGAACTATGAACTTTGAACTTTGAACTTTGAACTTTAAACTAAAAAATGTACGAACATCATAAAAAACCTTTATTACCTGTAAAAAGATTTGTCGGACGACTTCTTAATAATCTATTAATAGCTTCCATTTTAATAGCACTTGCATTACTAATTGGCATAATGGGGTATCATTTTGTTTGTGGATTGAGTTGGATTAATTCATTGTTGAATGCCTCGATGATATTGGCCGAAATGGGACCTGTTGATACTATTCAAAATAATGCCGGCAAATTATTTGCATCTTTTTACGCCATATTCAGCGGGGTGGCATTTCTTTCAATAATTGCTGTTATACTGGCACCTATGGTGCATCGCTTTTTGCATAAGTTTCATTTGCGGGATGGGGATGAAAATAATTTTAAATAAAAGCCGTGTTGAATGAAAATATCCCCGACAAAGGAACAAGTGGCATCCTTTTTGTTTACATCCCTCCAAAAATGCTTAAATAAATGATTTGAAAAATGTAACCTTTATACCTATCCCCCCGTTTAACACCCGTTATCTGTTTTATGAAGCACTATTTACTATTCATCCTTATTTCTTTCCAATCGTATTTCTGCTTCTCATTGGGGAATGGCCGCGACACAGCACTGCTTGTTGTATCGACATTCAACTTAAAAAATAACCTTGTTAAGAATATTCAGGTGCACCTTTGTATAGATGACAAACGTATAGATTCGACGATTGTTGATGGCAACCAGGCTTTCGGGTTTTACCTTAAACGTAATTTCATATATTCTATTGAGATTGAAAAAGAAGGTTACATAAAAAAAACAATTGGTGTTTCAACCAAATTACCAGACTACGCTATAGAAAAACCATATTACAAATTTTCATTCCAGGTTCCTTTGGACAGAATAGGTGAAGAAGAGAAAAAAATAAAAGGCATTTTTGATTTCCCCACTGCTGTTATTTATTACAACGATGCCATTGGTCAATTTGATTATGGGTTGGATGAGACGAGAACGACAAAAAAGAAGAAGAAAAAGTAAAAGGGCTCAAGCTTCATATCTCAAGTTTAAAGACACATTAAATCTTACCGAAATTTCATATATGGCAGAAACAACCTGAAACCCGAAACCCACAATCCGAAATCCGAAACTTAAAACTAACCAACCGCTTTCTCAATACTTTCCCAAAGTAATTTCGCCGTTTTCTCCCAGGAGAACTGGTGCCTTCTTATCTTTCCTTTCTCAATAAATGATTGCCGCAAAGCCTCATCCCTGGCCAACAACAGCATGGCTTCTTTAATCGATTCTACAGAAAACGGATCAACAAGCAATGCCGCATCACCGGCCACTTCCGGCATAGAAGTGATATTTGAGGTGATCACGACCGTTTCACACCGAAAACCTTCAAGTATAGGAATACCGAATCCTTCAAAATAGGTAACATAAGTGAGAGCGAGCGAAGATGCGATCACCCGATTCAATTCCTCCGGCGAAAGTCGTCCTGTAAAAACAACTTCACTTTTATGCCGCATGGTTTCATAGGTATTTTCAATTTCATCGGTCCACCACATTTTTTTTCCCACAATAACCAACTTAACCTGGCTTGAATAGGCCTTTTTAAATTCGTCGAATGCCTGCAGCAGTCTGCCAATATTCTTTCGCGGATGCAACGCTCCGACAAAAACGAAATAATCCGAGCCCTGGGCATATTTTTCTTTAACCGCCTGCCGCTCCAGCAGGCCAACGGGTCCAAACTGTTCGTTTACCCCATCGTAAACCACATCTATTTTTGATGGTTCAACTCCAAACTCTTTTACAATATCATTCTTTGAATATTCGGAAACTGTAGCCAAACGTGTTGCTTTGTGAGCATATTTCGGGAAAAAATAATTATAATACTTACGTTCAAGAAGCGGCAGATCTTTCGGATGGTGGCGGAAATTAATATCGTGTATAACACCCAATTGCTTTGTATCAGTCTTTAAGGAAAGGTAGCCATCTGTCGATAGAAAAAGGTCCGGCTTCATATCTTTGAGCAAGTGAGCTATTGAAAACTCGAACCATATATAATACAAGAATGGATGGCGCGCCTGCGGGGATAAGATAATCGGGGTAATGTTATCGGCAAATATAAATTCCTCATCGAATTCGCGATCGAATGCGAAAATGAAATGATGTTCCGGATGATCTCTCGCAATGCGTTTAAGCGACTCGTACGTAAACCACCCTATCCCCTCAAGCCTGTTCCTGATCAACAACCTTGTATTTACAACTATTTTCAAAGCACATTTTTTTGATGGGCCAACAAGGTATAAAAAAATATTTATGCCGGGGAAGCTTTTTTAAGCAGTGGTTCTCCTTCAATATCACACAATTATTGTAAATTTAGACGATTATTACCCAAATTTTGGATCTGACATCCCGGTATGCAAAAGAAGTTCATCACTAATCTTGCTATAGTCCTTTTTCTTAACCTGCTTATTAAGCCGATATGGATATTCGGAATTGACCGTGTTGTACAAAACGTAATAGATCCGGCTTCCTACGGGGAATATTTTGTACTATTCAACTTTTCGTTCCTGCTCAATATCCTGCTCGATTTCGGCATAACAAATTTCAACAACACAAACATTGCCCAGAATAACCACCTGCTCACCAAACACTTTTCGAGCCTGGTTACATTAAAACTTGCTCTGGCCGTTGTTTATATTTTAGCCACCCTTACATGCGGCATCATGAATGGATATGACGCACGATTGACAAAACTTTTATTGGTCCTGGGCTTCAACCAGTTCCTTCTGACATTCACACTTTATTTAAGATCAAATCTTGCAGGGCTTCACCTGTTTAAAACAGATAGTGTAATTTCTGTTTTGGACCGGCTGCTTATGATTATAATTTGCGGAAGCCTGCTTTGGGGAAATGCAACCGATCGCAGGATGGATATTATGACCTTTGTTTATACACAAACAAGCGCTTACTTCCTTACCGCCCTTATTACATTTATTATTGTTCTTACTAAAACGCACACTTTCAAACTTAAATGGAACTGGCCCTTTTCCATAATGATACTTAAAAAGAGTATTCCTTATGCTATCCTCGTTCTATTGATGACCTTTTTTAACCGGATCGATAGTGTTATGCTTTTCCGTATACTTCCGTCAACGCCAGAGGCCAGCCAAAATGGGGTTTCTGGAGCAGTACAGGCAAGTATTTATGCTCAGTCATATCGCCTGCTTGATGCGGTAAATATGTTCGCCTTTCTTTTTTCGGGCTTGTTGCTGCCGATCTTTTCACGTATGCTTAAATTCAGGGATTCTGTTGAGCCTTTAGTTAAGCTGGCATTTACTTTATTAATTACCCCCGCTATTGTGCTTGGCGTAGGTTGTGGCTTTTATTCAAAAGAAGTGATAGAAATGCTTTACATCCAGCATTTAGGACAATCAGCCATTGTATATAGTCAATTCCTGGATCAATCCGCAGCCGTTTTCAGCCTGCTTATGTGGTGCTTCATGTGCCAGTCCATGTCATATATTTTCGGAACATTACTGACTGCCAATCGCAATTTAAAGGACCTGAATATTCTTGCCGGCAGCTGCATGATTATAAATATAAGTCTTAACATTATACTTATACCGCATTTACTGGCCTACGGATCAGCTATAGCGGCCCTTGTTACCCAATTCACAATGGCTATTGCACAGATACTCTTTGTTCAGCGCAAATTCAAATTCCGGGTTAATTACCGTTTACTTGTAACCCTTTGCATATTTACGATCGGAGTTATTGCGATCAACTATTTAAGCAAAAATTTCTATTTCGATAGTAAAAAATGGTTCCTTAATTTCGGGTTTATGGTGATAATTTCAATATTATGGGCTTTTTTCACCCGCCTTATCAGTATAAAATCCATGTTCAGGGTATTAAAATATGGATAAGTCCGTTTACCTGTTTTTAGTAATATTTAGTTACTTTTGCGCCTGAATATTTATTAACCCGCAAATTAAATGGAGAAGCTATTGGCCGGAAAGGCACTTTTTGACTCTACCAATATTGTTGCTTTTATATTAAAATGGCGTAAACACGTAATTATTGTTGGCATTGCTGCCGCAATTATTTCCGGGCTTGCTTCATACCTGATAGAACCAAAGTTTCAATCAAAAGTTGTACTATTCCCTACTTCTGCTGTTTCAATTTCAAAATCATTGCTTAAAGAGTGGGATGATGTTTTAAAATTTGGTGAGGAGAAGGACGCACAGCAGATGCTCCAGATATTGACAAATTCAGACGATATTCGTCTGCGCATTACAGAGAAATATAACCTCGAAAAACGTTACAAAGTTAAACCAAATGATCCATATAGAAAACTTCACCTTAAGCAGGAATTTCTTGACCGGGTTTGGTTCTTTCAAAATCCTTTTTACTCTATAGAGATCAATGTACTTGACAGATCACCGGATACTGCCGCCTTTATTGCGAATGACATAGCGGCGTTAATTGATTCTACAAAAAACAAGTTGCAAAAAGAACGTGCCCTGCAGGTACTTAAAATAGTTGAGGACGAATATTTAAAAAAGAAAGCATTTGTTGAAAAACTGCAGGATTCGCTGCGATGGTATACTAACCAGGGAATTTTCGATTACGAAACCCAATCAGAAGTTTTTTATAAACAATATGTAAAAGATATTTCTAAAAACAACACGAACGCCATCCAACAACTTGATAATAAATTAAAACTTATTGGCAATAAAGGATGGGAATATGTTGCTCTCCGTGATTTTGCATACCATGAAAGAAACCAGATGTTCTCATTAATGGTGAAATACGATCAGGCCAAACTTGATGTTGACCGCACATTACCATCCAAATATATCATAACTCCTGCTATACCGGCCGAAAAGCGTATTTCTCCAAACCGTATATTAATAGTTATTATATCTACCATTTCGTCCATGTTCCTGGCCATAATCAGCATTTTAATTCTGGACAGGGTTAAGACATCATAAGCCGGAGTTAAGAGGTTGTTTAAATTTATACCTGTAAATTTATATGAGCGCATTTTTTTCTCAGACGAGGCACTTTTACAGGCAATAGCTCAGCGACCTCTTGCCGAAAAAAGTAACGAAGTATGAGGAAAAAAGGCGCCATAACAAAATGCAGGGATAAATTTTAAACAACCTCTAAGGGCTTTCGTTTTATTTTGATCTCCAAAACCAACATACGGCTATTCTATTCCATAAGCGCATTGTTTATTATTCTCAATGTGATCCTAATGGCAAACAATATTTACTTCCTCAACACATTGCCGCTTGTCCTTATATTCCTGCTTGCGGGAATATTTTCAATGGACAAATTAATGCTGATGATCGTTTTCTGCACTCCTTTGTCATTGACACTTAGCGATCTGTTCAACAGGAGGTTAAGTCCTGATTTCAGCTTCCCGACAGAGCCCCTCCTCTTCGGAATGTTGTTACTGTTTGTTTTTAAAATGATACAGGGCTACAGGGTAGATATAAAAGTGATGAAACACCCCATTACTATTGCAATAATAATTAATCTCGGATGGATCACGCTTACCACACTGACCAGCACCATGCCCGTGATATCAATATGGCACGCGTATGGTTTATCATCACATGCTATTTTATTGCAGTAGAGCTTTTCAAAGACACCGCAAACATAAAACGATTCATGTGGCTTTACATTATACCATTGACCATTGTTATTTTCTATACTATATATAACCATTCACTTTACAATTTTGAAGAAAGACCGGCAAACTGGGCGGTAAAGCCATTTTATAATGATCATACAGCTTATGGAGCCATGCTGGCAATGTTCATTCCTGTATTAATAGGTTTTCTTTATCTTAAAAAAGATTCCAAACGTGTAAAAACATTTACATTTATTTTACTTCTTGTGTTTCTATTGGCTACGATATTGTCTTATACCCGGGCAGCCTGGGTTGGTTTAGCCGCGGCGATAGGGATGCTCATCCTGTTGTTTTTTAAGATCAAATTCCGGATTTTGTTTATTTCATTATTAACTGCGGCAGGTATATTTATTATTTTCCAGGAAAGCATTGTGTCGGTACTTGAGAAAAACAGGCAGGACTCTTCAAACAACTTCACCGATCATATTAAATCAATATCCAACATATCAACGGATGCTTCCAATAAAGAGCGTATCAATCGCTGGAATTGCGCATTCCGTATGTTCAGAGCGAAACCCCTCTTTGGTTTTGGTCCGGGAACATATAGTTTTCAATACGCGCCTTTCCAGGTCACTGAAGAAAAGACAATTATAAGCACCAACCGCGGAGACGGCGGCAATGCTCACAGCGAATACTTCGGTCCGCTTGCTGAAACCGGACTTATCGGAATGCTAATTTTTGTCGTAATTACACTGCTTGTTATATCAACAGCCATGCGATTGTTTTACACAATAGTTGACAGGGAACTTAAACTACTTACCGCTATTATCCTGCTCGGACTCATCACTTACTTCGTACACGGATGCCTGAATAATTTTTTGGATACAGACAAGGCCTCTGTACCATTCTGGGGATTTATTGCCATGCTTACCGTGATAGATATTTACCACGCTAAAAAAGCAGAAGAAGCTACATCACTTAAACCTGCAGCTGAATAGGGCTATATCATCTACATAAGGCATTTTACCTTTGTGTGCTGTAAGTTCATGCAAAATTCGTTTATTAAGATCGCCCATCCCTATTGAAGAAAAGTTAAGCAATAAATCATTTAACGTTTTAATTCCAAACTCCCCGCCATTTTCGTCTTCCAGCTCAACCACGCCGTCTGTATAACATATTACCAGATCCCGTGGATTTACATGCACTACCCCTTCCTTTATCGACATTATATCATCCAACATTCCCAGCCCCGTACATCCCATACGCAGCTGCATGGTATTGGTTCCATTAACTAAAATGGGTGGATTATGTCCTGCATTCACATAATGCAGTGTGCGCGACTTTACATTATATTTCGCGATAAAGAATGTGATAAACTTTTCACCTTTGGCATTGGCCATTACCTTTTTATTCAGTTCACGGATCAGATCGACAAGTGACTTATGCAGGTGCAGTAATACACGCAAATTAGCCTGGAAGTTCGACATCAATAGCGCAGCAGCAACTCCTTTTCCCGACACATCGCCCATACAAAAAACAACTTCATTTTCATTGATCCTGATAAAATCATAATAGTCGCCCCCCACCTGCTGATGCGGAAGATAGACTGCCGACATCTCCATTTTTTCATCATTGGGCAATGAACTCGGGAACAACATGGACTGCATCTCCGAAGCAAGCTCCAGCTCTTTTTTAACAGCTACCTGGTGTAAATTTTCTTTGGCCAGTTTCTTATTTTCGATCGCCACAAAAATAATATTCGCGAGAGTTTGAATGAAAGGCAAGTGTTTGATCGCAGGGCTCAACTGCATTTTCTCTTCTTCCAGATCACCAAGCAGTATATACGCGAGCGGATTGGTTTTGTGAAACACAGGAACCACTATTTCGAATGATTTATTCAGCGCCTCTGAAGAGAACTGGATCGTAGTAATCTCACTTATATTCAATAAATATTTTTCAACGTCAATTTGATTGTATTCACTACCCACTCCATACTTTAAAATACACTCCCATTGATCATCTTCCTTTGAAAACAGCACCAGCTTTCCAATGTTCAATTCACTTCTCAAAAAATCCTCGAATATTTTAAGGAGACCTTCTTTGGAAAGATTATTGTTGATCGCCTTGGTAATTTCCAAAAGCAAATTCAACTTTAGATCTTTATACTTGACTGAAAGTGAACGACCCAGTGTATTTTTACTCATAATAAAACTATTATTCTATTTATTTTTTTCAAGCTGATCGAGTTTATTCAATATCTGCGGAATCTTCTTTATCAATGCCAGTTCTTTCAGTTTTTCCCGGGCATCAACAGCCGGACTTCCAAAATAGGTATTATTTCCTTCCAACGATCCCATTAAACCGGATTGACCAAGTACCACGGCTCCTTTTCCGATCACCAGATTGCTCGGAACACCTACCTGTCCCCACAATGTTACCCTATCCTCAATTGTTACAACACCCGAAATGCCCACCTGAGATGCGAACAGACACATTTCACCAATAACAGTATCATGCCCAACCTGCACGTGCCTGTCCATTTTTGTTCCTTTACCTATAACTGTATCGTGAGAAACACCTTTATCTATTGTGCATAAGGCCCCTATTTCCACATCATCATGTATTACAACACGTCCGCAGGAGATCATTTTATCATATTTATCGGCACGCTTTTTAAAGTAAAACGCATCAGCACCTATAACTGAACCTCCATGTATAATTACATTGTTACCAATTACACAATCATTATATATAACCACATTGGGATGAATAATACAATTGTCGCCGATCTTAACATTATTCCCGATATATACACCCGGCATAATAACGGTATTCTTTCCAATACTCGCGGTATCGCTGATCGGTTTCGCCGAATAATTTAGCGGCTTAAAATGCAGCACAAGTTTATTGTAATCCCTGAAAGGATCATCGGAAATAAGCAAAGCCTTTCCCTTCGGACATTCCACTTTTTTATCGATAAGGATGGTGGTCGCTTTTGATGCCAGGGCTTTATCATAATACTTTGGATGATCAACAAAAACAATATCTCCGGCTTCCACTTTATGAATTTCATTCAGCCCGCTGACTACATGATCAGCCGGGCCTTCAAATTCCACGCCAATTATGGCAGCTATGTCTTTCAATTTATGAGAAACAGGAAACCTCATCTCGTAAGTGTTTTACAACCATTAAATATACAACTACTTTTTAGAAAGCTCTTTTGCACGCTGCTCGGCACGCAGAATACCCCGTGCAAGGTTTTCACCCACTCTATTGTCATTGAAAACAGTAAAAGCAGCCTCGGTTGTCCCTCCCTTTGATGAAACAGCTTTGATCATATCATCCAACGACTTGTTACCAACATTTATCAGGTGAAACGCCCCAAGCATGGTTTGCTTTACCAGCATTGCCGAAACTCCTTCGTCAAACCCCATTTGTTTTCCGGCATCGATCATGTATTTAACCAGGTAAAAGAAATAAGCCGGTCCGCTTCCGCTGAGCGCTGTAACCGCGTCCAGCAATCCTTCATTTTCAAAAAAAACAGTCCGACCGGTAGTCGAAAGCAGATTCTCCGCTTTATGCACCTGCTCCATTGAAAGTGTTTTACTTGCACTATAAGCGGTCATACCCAGCCCGATCTCGGCCGGTGAATTAGGCATGGCCCGCACAACATTTCCGGTTCCCAAGGCCTTTTCAATAAAGGATATATTGATTCCAGCCATGATCGAAATAATTATACTCTTCGGACTAATGACACTTTTAAGACCAGAACTTAATTCGTTAAAATCCTGGGGCTTGACGGAAATTATAATGATATCACTCTCACCGATCTCCTTGTCATTTATAACTGTCACTTTACCTATAGCCAGTTTTTTAAGCTCCTGTTTTCGTTCCTCATTCTTCTCCGCAAGAATAAGATCTGCGGATGATACAATATCGTATTTCAGGAAGGCCCTTGCATAAATAAGCCCCATATTCCCGCAGCCAACAATTGTAAGTTTCATTTCGTTTCAATTATTTTATAATGACAATACTTCTAACATTTTTACCAGGTCGGGATCCATCTTTTGAATATGCTTAACGGCCTTTTCAAAAGGAGTGTACTCAATCTTTTTATTCACCACACCAACCATGAGGTCGCGCTTTCCATTTATCAAAGCCAATACCGCTTCATGACCTAAGCGGCTGGCATTTACCCTATCCATACAGGTTGGAGCTCCGCCCCGCTGAATATGACCAAGAATAGTAATACGCGCGTCATATCCTTTCACCTTGTCGGTTACCTTCTTCGCGATCTCAAATGCTCCTCCTGCTTCGTCTCCCTCCGCTACAATAATTATTTTGGATGATTTTTTACGTTTGACATTTTTTAGTTTATCAACCAAAATATCAATATTTGTGAGAGTTTCAGGCATTAATATAGCTTCAGCCCCGGCGGCTATACCGCTCCTCAAAGCAATCAGGCCGGCGTCACGCCCCATTACCTCTACAAAGAACAGCCGATCGTGGGATTCGGCTGTATCACGTATCTTATCAACGGCATCAACTACTGTATTAATAGCAGTATCATACCCAATAGCAAGATCAGTTCCGACCAGGTCATTATCAATTGTTCCCGGGATGCCTACTATGCTGAATTTGTACTTATCGCCAAATACTTTGGCCCCCCTGAAGGTACCATCACCGCCAACGGTTATTAAGGCATCTACGTTATGTTTTTTAAAATTGTTGAACGCAAGATCCATCCCTTCGTCCGTCATAAAACGGGCGCTGCGGGCTGTTTTTAAAATGGTCCCGCCTCGTTGAATTATATTGGCAACCGATGATGCCTGTAGCTTAATAAACTCGTCGTTTATTAACCCATCGTACCCATGCATAATACCAACAACTTCAAGGTCGTGGTATATCGCGGTACGTACAACTGCACGTATAGCGGCATTCATCCCCGGAGCATCACCGCCAGAGGTAAGTAAGGCTATTTTTTTGATCACTTTTTGCATATAACGAAGGTAAAAAATTAGTTGTTAGTTATCAGTTGTTGGTTTTTGGTTTTTGAGTATTTGGTATTGTATTTTAAACAACTATACTGACAACCGACAACTATCAACTGACAACTGACAACTGACAACCGACAACTGTCAACGGTCATCTACCAACCAGTCACTTCTCCTCCAACATCAACTGCCGGATATACTTTACCGGCGCGCTGCCATAGCTGAGAAACTTTTCATGAAAGGTCTTAAGATCAAATTTATCACCTATTTTTTTCTTAAGCTCTTCACGCAGATCATAAATCTCGGCATAGCCAGTGAAATAGCTGCAAAGCTGCACCTGCGTTAAAGTAACGCGCTTGAATTTACCTTCGGCTTCTGCCTGTTGCTGGAAAGCCTCGCCAACCAATAATTTCATGGCCGCCTCCTTTTCCATACCAAGTACATGAACACTATAATCCAATATGGTATTGCATACAGTGCGCAAATGCCACTTATAATACATGAGCCACATTTCGGGTTCATTACTTCCATAACCATTCTCCATCATCATCCGCTCGGTATAAACGGCCCAGCCTTCTACCATTGCTCCGTTCCCGAACAATGATTTAATAAGGCTTGGCGACTGATTGCTGTATACCAATTGGGTATAATGACCGGGGATTGCCTCGTGAATACTCAGTATCTGTAAGATATAATAGTTGTACTCTCTTAAAAAACTCTCCGCCCTATCAGCGGAATAACCGGCTAAAGAACCTACATTATAATAAGTATTGGCCTCTTTATCATAAGGACCGGGAGCGTTAATAGATGCACTGGCCACACCTGCCATATATGCAGGCTCTTTACGCACCACTAAAGGCTTTGCGGGATCAATATAAATGAGATTCTTTTGCTTTATGAATTCAACCAATTGAGGAATATGTTTTTCTATAGCCGTTTGAAACGAATCGCGATGAACATGTTTTGCAGACAAATGATCGATCATAAGCCTGATGGCCAATAACGAATCACCCGGCAACGGCTTTTTTCCCATGTACTTGTTCCATAATTTTGTCGACAACTGATACATCTCTTTATGTAATTCACTTTTCCGCTTCAATGCACGATGGTAAATTTCTTCAGCAGTTAAACCCGATTGTATGTCGAATTGAAACTTTGGTTCGTACAATTCTTTGCCCAGGTGAAAGCTGCGGGGAGTATCATTCTTCAGGTTTTTCAACCATTCGGCGTAATCCTTTATCGCGGCAACGGCTTTGGCTATACGGCCTTCGTATTCCGATTTAGCTACAGCCTTAAACCTCGACCTTTTAATGGCATCTATCACCTCGGTTTCAAGTACCGGGATCGAATTCAGGTTTTGTTCGATCGCAAGTCGGGTATGCTCAACGGTTGGATTCTTAATATTTTTCTTTGCCGCTTCGTAATAAGCAGGCACATCTTTCAGGCGGTTATAAATATTTATCAAACGTGCTTCCAGCTTTTCAGAACTCCCCGTGAGTAATTCGGAAATACCGCTCACCACATTATATTCAGAAGGATTCCATTCGTAACTTTTGAATACCCCATTACCCCATACAATATCCTTCAGTTTGTTCTCTATCAAATAATAATCGGTTTTGTTATTCGAAGAAAGAGCATTTAAGTCAAATGCTTTCAATGAATCCAGGTTAGCGTTCGCGAACGCATTTTCCCTGGCACGCACCTCATCCGTATGCACAACCAACACACCATCATATTTATGATACCCCATGCCGGAGGCCCAATTCGGAAATACCTTCCAAAGGTTTTCAATAAACCTGGCTTTATAGGCATCGAATTGCCCATCAATATTACCGGTGATCTTGCCGACAGACTTATCACTTCCCGGTTGTCCGCAAGCAGAGGCAAACAGTGCTGCCAGAACTATCAGTTTTACATTCTTCATTTTATATGAATTTACCCAAAGTTAAAGAATTCAGGTAAACGCATATGCCTCTCCTACTTTTATATCTCCGTTTATCATATAAAGTATATAAACCCCGAACATTTTACTATTTTTGGTCGTATTTAAAAATTATAACTCATGAATCATCTCATTTACCTTTTACCACTCTCAGCTATGATAGCCTGTGCAGGAAATAAAGAAGAGAAAAAGGAAGAAAACCCTATTCAATATCCGCAAACAAAAAAGGTGAACACCTCTGATACCTATTTCGGGGCGTCAATAGGCGACCCTTTCCGTTGGCTTGAAGATGATAATTCCGCTGAAACCGCCGAATGGGTGAAGGCTGAAAACAAGGTAACATTTGACTATTTATCTAAAATACCATACCGGGAAAAGATAAAAGAAAGGCTGACAAAGGTTTGGAATTATACCCGCTGCGGAACTCCTTTTAAAGAAGGCAATTACACTTTCTTTTTTAAGAATGATGGGATTCAGAACCAAAGTGTATTATATGTGCAGGAAGGTGCTACAGGTGAGCCCCACGTGCTTATTGACCCTAATAAACTTTCCTCCGATGGAACCACAGCACTCAGCTCACCCGATCCCAGTAAAGACGGGAAAATGCTGGCATATATGCTGGCACAGGCCGGCTCTGACTGGAATGAGATACATGTAATTGATGTAAAAACAGGAACTAATCTTAAAGATGTAATAAAATGGGTTAAATTTTCAGGTATCTCCTGGAAAGGTGACAAAGGCTTTTACTACAGCCGCTACGATGCTCCAAGTGATGGACATACCTACTCAAAGAAAAACGAATATCACAAAGTATATTATCACACCATTGGAGAACCTCAGGAAAAAGATGTATTGGTATTTGAAGATAAGGAACATCCGCAGCGCAACTTTGGCGGGATGATAACCGATGATGAAAGATACCTCATTGTACAGGGTGAAGAATCAACCAGCGGAACATCGCTAATGGTGAAAGACCTGAGCAAACCAAACAGTCCTTATAAAGTTATTGTAGATAATTTTGAGAATAACTATGGGGTTATTGATAATATCGGAGATCAACTGCTGGTCATCACGGATAAAAATGCACCAAAATACCAACTGGTTCTTATCGACCCGAATAAACCACAGCCGGAAAACTGGAAAAAAATAATTCCGGAGTCGAATGACCTGCTGCAATCTGCCAGTATCGGCAACGGAAAAATAATCGCGAAATTTTTAAAAGATGTCACGAGCCGCATTTATGTGTATGACATGGAAGGAAAACAAGAGAGTGAGATAAAACTGGACGGCCTTTGCATGGTTGATGAGATCAACGCTAAAAAGAAGGACAGCGTGATGTTTTACTCTTTTGTTACCTATACAAATCCTACCACCATTTATAAATATAACCTTGCCACCAATCAATCATCGGTTTATTTCAAACCTCAAATTGATTTTAAATCGGGTGACTATGAAACCAAAATGGTTTTCTATCCAAGCAAGGATGGAACCAAAATACCAATGTTCATCACTTCCAAAAAAGGTTTGGTACTTGATGGCAACAACCCTTGCTTCCTCTATGGTTACGGAGGATTCAACATCAGCAATACACCCCGTTTCAGCACAAGCAATATTATTTTCATGGAGCAGGGCGGCATTTATGCTGTTGCTAACCTGCGTGGCGGTGGTGAGTACGGAGAAGAATGGCATAAAGCAGGCACCAAATGCAGCAAACAGAATGTGTTTGATGATTTTATTGCCGCGGCTGATTATTTAGTGAAAGAAAAATACACCACAAACACCAGGCTGGCCATCCACGGTCGCTCCAATGGAGGACTCTTGGTTGGCGCCACAATGACTCAACGTCCCGATCTGGCAAAGGTTGCGCTGCCGGGTGTTGGCGTACTCGATATGTTACGCTATCACAAATTTACCATTGGCTGGGCCTGGGCAAGTGATTATGGTACAAGCGAAAAGAAGGATGAATTCGATTGTTTAATTAAATACTCCCCGCTTCACAATGTGAAAACGTCTGAATACCCTGCAACGATGATACTTACCGGCGATCATGATGACCGCGTGGTTCCTGCAAAATGCCGGCCATGGCGCAGGTAAGCCAACATCCAAACTCATTGAAGAGCAGGCGGATATATGGAGCTTTGTGTTTTATAATTTGGGAGTGGAACCGAAGTTGTAAAGTATTATAAATAATAAAACTACTTTTCATTCTACATATATCCATTTGCAGGATAGAATAATGAGGTAATTGCTGTAGCCGAATTAGACAATATTAATGAAATTTATTATTTCTTTTACTTTCCTAATGTTTTCCAAAACAGTTTGTTCACAGATACATACCAGAGAAGGAAAGAAAAAGTTTTTCAATTCAAGACATTAAACACCTGTATCACAACCAATTAATTACTGATTTATTTTTTTCAAATTTGGAAGTAAACCTGAATTGCAAAAAAATAAAAACCCTGTATCTGGATTACCTGGAAATAGGCAGAATGGCAGCTTAAAAATATAACGGACTATTGGAATCGACTATTCAACCCTTGAGCTGTAGGATCATACACTTGGACTCATCTTCGATAAATCTGAATACGACTTCAGGAGCTACTGTTATCGCAACTCCAGTAATAATATCAGTTATAACGTTTCAGGTACCATGGCAGGTTGTGTCGGATCATTGGCTATCAATATTAAAGTGGATAAGCCGATCACTGCGTCTGTAACTACAAATCTGTCAAATGTATCAACACTTTGTACGAATACTCCTGCGGTATTTGATGCAACGGCTTCTACCAATGTAAGTATGTATACCTGGCCATTCATGGTCTACGCCCAGGATGATTTGACTTCAAAAAAACCATCAGCGGCCTGGGCAAGCCTCACAAAACATAAATCCGTGTCTGGCAACAACCACCACTTACACCCTTACAATAAAAGATACAGGTGGAAATAGTTCAACATCAACAGCTGTGGTAACTGTTAACCCCGGCGGCAAGTATAACCATCGCTGAAACCAATATAACCTGTAGCGGTGCTTCGACAGGCTCAGCAACCGCATCAGTTAACAATGGCAGTGCCACCTTATACTTATAGCTGGAATGGAGGCGTTTCAGGTTCAACGGTTTCAGGTTTGAGTGCCGGTAATTATACGGTAACTGTAATGGGCAGTAAAGGTTGTACGTCAACATCAACGGCAACAATAATTCCACCACCTCCATTAATCGGGCAATTAACAAAAGGTACGGCAAACTGCAACGGATGCGGATGCAAAGAATGGTTAATGATAACTGCCAGCGGCAGAACAAGCCCCTACTCCTACTCCTGGCGGATGGTAATGTTAACAGATCAAAAATCAGCTTTGCCCCGGCGCTTACAACATAAATATTAAAGACAAGAACGGGTGTAGTGTGAATGTTAACCTTACTGCACCCTAAGCTATCAGTTGCCTTTTTTCAGGACTTACACTCTTATAATTTCTGCAAGTACACCTTTTATTTATTATTTACTGATAGTTTGAATCCTTTGCCATGAATATTTTCTATTAAAATATTTTTGTCTTCAGCAAGATACTTTCGTAACCGACTAATGTAAACATCCATGGTATTTATGTTATAATAATTATCGCTCTTCCAAATACAATTAAGCGCCACATCACGATTAATTACACTACCTGCGTTTTCGTAAAACAAATTCAGCAAATCAGCTTCCCTTTGGCTTAACTTAATTGTTTTGTGGTCGTAGATCAGTTTTCGCTCACTAAAAAGAAACAAATATTTCCCGATTTTGTTATTCCTTTCAGCTTTTGCGGTTTTCTTTAACAGGTTTTTAATTTTAATGACCAGTATTTCTGAATCAAATGGCTTTAAAATATAATCAAAAGCACCCAATGAGTACCCTTTGAGAACATCTTCGCGCAAATTTTTTGAAGTTAAAAAAATAAATCTCTGATCCGGATTTATTTTTGATATATCAATTGCAAGATCAAAGCCGTTCATTTCAGGCATCATTACATCCAAAATGCAGAGGTCAAAGATGCCGGATTTATAAGCAGCTAATCCGGCCTTTCCATTTACAGCAAGGCTGACTTCAAAATCATTCATTCCAAGATAGTCACGCAATAAAGGACCAATAATCTCATCGTCCTCTACCAGAAGAATCGTATTCATCTAATAACGGTATTTTTAGTTCAACTGATGTTCCATAATTCAATTTGCTTCTGAGCTTAATATTTCCATTATGTAACTGTACTATTTCCTTTACAAGTGTCAATCCTAAGCCATGTCCTTTAATATTATGTGTGTCAGTTCCTTCAACACGGAAAAATTTCCGGAAAACTTTTTTTTGATTTTCCTTTGATATTCCAATTCCTTTGTCCTTAATTGTAACAACAGCCATTCCATCTTGCTCTATGCTCTGTATTTCTATATCCGGTTTATTTCCGGAATATTTAATTGAGTTGTCTATAAGATTAACAAAAACACTTTCCATATAAAACGCATCCACAAGTACTGTAGCGCCCTTACTATCAGTAGCAAATTTTAAATTAGCGTTTGCAGATTCAATTTTAACTTTCAATTTCTCAATTGATTGCCGGATAATTTCATTAATAGAAATTGACTCAAGAGTTAGCTCAAACTCATTTCTTTCAGCTCTTGCAGTATCTAAAACTTTTTGCACCAAGGTATTAAGTTTACTTCCCTGAGAATAAACGATGGACAGATATTTTTTTACATTAGAAGCAGAGAAATCATTTGAAATCAATAAGCTATCTGCAGCCAGCTGGATTGCAGATATAGGTGTTTTTAGTTCATGCGTCATGTTATTAATAAAATGATTCTTTGATTCAAGATCGGTCTTCTGCTTTTTAAATATCCCCAATGTTCGGTAATAAATGAAGAACAATAAACCGGTAAATAATATTATAAGTGAAAATAATGGAAGTGTCTTTTTCAGGATAAGAGTATCCATTTCTGTAAAATTAACCTGCAAAAGGTAATACTTATCAACAAGCCCGGGTATTGCTATTATAGCCTGATAGTAGTTGCCGTCTTTTGCCTTTTCTGTCCCATTGTAATCCATTAGATTTATCGTGAATTGAGAATCAATGCCATTTTTAAGAACTACTTCATTCAATAAATTTATTAACCTGACCGTATCAATTTTTGAAATATTCCTACTTAGCAACGTAAAATAAATACTATCCTCATGGTTAAATGCGCCAAAAATTCTCCGCCTGCCTTCCATAGAATAAATTTCGTCCACATTGCATTTATTTTTTATTCCACCCGGTTTTCTCGACAACACGGAATCGATCTTCTGAATAAAATCATCAGCTAAAAAATAAGTGTATTCCCTTCCTGCATCCTTCACACTATTTACAGCCGTTTGTTCAAATGTTTTAACGTACACCTTGAAAGATGTTATAAGCCAGAACATTTGCAAGGCAATAAGGCCAATCATAACAATCAAAAGAATTACATTTGAATGTTTCGTAAGAATATGCTTCATAATTTTAAATCTATGAAAAATTAAGACGTGTATGGCGGTATTAAGGTTTTATTCAGGCTTTTTAAGAAATTGTAAAGCTCGATTAATCTGGTATTAATTTACTTTTACTATTAGATAAAAAATCCAATGACTATAAATACTGCTGCAAAACAATCTCAATTAAAGAAACTCTGTGTCTCAATTTCTTTAAAAAGATTTTTACATAGCACAAATAACCCCGAAGTGTTGTGGGCCAAAATACTTTTAGCTGCGGCAATGCTGATGAAAGGATGTCTATCATCCTGACAAATGTTTATGTTTTTTTATAACCTATAAACTTTACAAACCATGAAAATGAAAATAAAAATGAAAGTTATAACATTTATACTGATACTTCCGGTCATTTTATCCAACGCCCAAACCTGGACGAAGAAGACTGATTTTAGCGGTATAGCAAGAGAAGCGGGTGTTATGTGCCTTCTTAAAAAGAAAATTTATACAGGACTCGGAGGCAACAATACTTTCTACAACGACTGGTATGAATATGATGTTTCGTTAAATTCCTGGTCTCCTAAAAAAAGTTTTCCGGGTGTAGCCAGATTTGCGCCCGCCTTTTTTACTATCAACGGCAAAATTTACGTTGGTTGTGGCTTTGACCAATCTTTTTCTCCCTTAAAAGATTTCTATTGCTACGACCCGCCAACAGACAAATGGACCATAGTTGCCGATTTTGACGGCGGTGTTCGCGGAGGCACAATTCATTTTTCATCGCACAATAAAGGATTCGTCGGGATGGGAGTAAATTCATCCTTTACACCGCAACAAGATATTTGGATGTATAATGACACTACAAATAAATGGATAAAGAAAAATAATTATGCGGGTGGATCCCGTTGGAGAATGGTGACTTTTGATTTAAATGACACCGTTTATGCTGGATGTGGCGCTGACAACTCAACCTCCTATTCCAGCTTTTGGAAATATGATTTCAAGAATGACAATTGGTTGAAAATTGCAGACTTCCCAGGTGCACCCCGTGTATCTCCATTTGGATTGGGCATAAACAATATGGGATACGTCGGAACAGGTCTATCCATTTCTATGGTAAATTATAAAGATGTTTTTAAATACAACCCTTCAGCAAATACATGGACGGCTGTAGCAGATTTTCCGGGTGGGGCAAGAAATTCAACTGTATGTGCATCTGATGGCACTAATGGATGGATAGGTTTGGGAAATAACGGAGCGGGTTGGGAAAATGACCTATGGCTGTTCTCAGGCATAACCGGAATTGATACATATAACCAACTTAATGGCATCACACTATTCCCTATTCCGGTAAGTGATATATTAAACTTATCTATCGACAAACCTATCAATGGCCGTTTCGAAATAGCAACAATTAAAGGAGAAATAACAATGACAGGTAAGCTTACAGATCACATGGATATAAGTAATCTGCCAAATGGAGCGTATATATTTCACGTTTTATCAGACTTTGGAAATTTTTATCAAAAAATTATTATAAATCATTAGTTGTTGTTGGTTATTAGCTATTCGTTTCAGGAAAATAGTTACTCACTGACAATCACCTGCTAAGTGGCAGCAATTTCATGACAACAAATCTACCCCTGTCTTACACCAAACCAAAAAATGTTATTGACAAAAACCGGATATGAAAGTCGAAAAATATTTTTCATCCAGCCAAAACATCGACTACAATTGGGTTTAATAACATCCTGAATCTCTTTTCAATTAACAAAAAAGTGTTTAAAAGTTCCTTGCAGGTTTTGTGAGCCAAAGTGCTAATCATCGTACTTTTATTGCGACTTAAATTTAAAAAAGTCCGATTCATCTAAATGCAGGTAACTTATTACGGACATTCATGTTTCAGCGTCACAGTAAATGGAAAACATTTATTGTTCGACCCCTTCATCCGCCCGAATGAATTGGCTAAAAATATTGATATTAAAAAGATTAAGGCCGACTATATTCTGATCTCTCACGGGCATGAAGACCATACCGCAGATGCGGTAGAATTAGCCAAACTAACAGGAGCTATAACTATCTCAAATTATGAGATTTACAACTGGCTATTGAAACAAGGAATTAAGGGTTGCCATCCGATGAATACGGGCGGCAAATGGATGTTTGATTTTGGTAAAGTTAAATGTGTAGCGGCCGAACATTCAAGCAGCTTACCCGACGGAACTTATGGAGGAAACCCATTGGGCTTTATAATCGAATCAAGCGAAGGCAATTTTTATTATTCCGGTGACACAGCTCTTACGTACGACATGAAATTGATCGGGGAATACAGGAAACTTGATTTCGCATTCTTACCCATCGGCGATAATTTCACAATGGGTATTGAGAATGCTATTCTTGCAAGCACTTTTATCAATTGTCCGGATATTATTGGTATGCACTACGACACGTTTGGCTTTATTAAGATAGATCACCAAGAAGCTATAAACAAGTTTCAACGGGCAGGAAAAAAATTAACACTGCTCAGGATCGGTGAAACCATTAATTACGAATTCAAAACAACATTGAGCAAGGCATAGTCAGCTGATCAGTTTCAGGTGGCAGAATAAACTATAAAAAAATAAATTCAGGATATGGGAAAAATAATCGCAATAGCCAATCAAAAAGGCGGGGTGGGAAAAACAACAACTGCCATTAACCTGGCAGCGAGTTTAGCTGTGCTGGAATACAAAACCTTATTGGTTGATGCCGACCCGCAGGCTAACTCTACATCGGGTGTGGGCTTTGAACCACGCAACGTGAAAGCGAGCATATACGAATGTATTATTGATGAAATCGATCCGGCCAATGTTATTTTAAACACCTCTACACCCAATATGGATCTGCTTCCTGCCCATATTGACCTTGTAGGCGCTGAAATCGAAATGATCAATCTGCCAAGCCGCGAGAAAAAAATGCGCCAGGCATTGGCTAAAATAAAAGATGATTACGACTTTATTATTCTGGACTGCTCACCATCCCTTGGACTTATCACAGTTAACTCATTAACAGCGGCCGATTCGGTAATTATTCCTGTACAATGTGAGTATTTCGCCTTAGAAGGCCTGGGCAAACTGCTCAATACTATTAAAATTGTTCAATCCCGTCTCAACTCCGAACTTTCCATTGAAGGTATTTTATTAACCATGTACGATATTCGCCTGCGCCTTGCCAACCAGGTTGTGGAAGAAGTAAAAACACATTTCCAGAATATGGTATTCGATACCATCATTCAGCGCAGTACTAAATTAGGCGAAGCTCCAAGCCATGGCGAAACCATTATTATGCACGATGCCAGCAGCAAAGGTGCTGTTAACTACCTGAACCTTGCCCGTGAAATACTCCAAAAAAATGGCCTCACAAAACTTTCGGAGTCGGAAAAAATCATTAATATTACTGAGGAGAACTAAGTACAGATAACGAATTATTACGAATTTACGAATCGACCTTTTTAGGTTCCGAATATCTTCTAATTGTTATTTTTGCCATTCGTAAATTCGCAACATTTCGGTATTCGTACCACACTATTAATATTCGTAACACATAATGAGCACTAATAAACGTAACGCGTTGGGTAAAGGTCTGAGCGCGTTATTGGAGAACGCCAATACCGATATTACATCATCATCAAAAACGCCAGAAGGCAATACCCCTGTCGCGGGTTCTATTGCGGAGATACCTCTTGCCCAAATTGAAGCAAACCCTTTCCAACCCCGCACCAAATTTGAAAAAGAAGCATTGGCTGAATTGGCCGAATCAATAAGTTCATTGGGGATCATCCAACCGGTAACGGTTCGCAAAGTGGGGTATGACAAATACCAGCTTATTTCCGGGGAGCGCCGTTTCAAAGCCTCTCAGGTAGCCGGATTAAAGAGCATTCCCGCTTATATTCGCATAGCGAACGATGAAGCCATGCTCGAAATGGCCCTTGTAGAAAACATTCAGCGCGAAAACCTTGATGCCATTGAGATTGCGATCAGCTATAAACGTTTAATGGATGAATGCGGACTTACACAGGAAAATCTGAGTCAGAAAGTAGGTAAACAACGTTCAACCATTGCCAATTATCTGCGCCTGTTAAAGCTTCCGGCTGAAGTGCAATTGGGTATACGTGACAACAAGATCAATATGGGCCACGCCCGCGCTATTGTGAACATTGATAAAGCTGAAACCCTGATTGAAATATACAACCGAATAATCAGCGAAGATCTTTCTGTCCGTGAAGTTGAAGACCTTGCCCGCTGGCAGAATAAAAAGCCGGAATCATTAAGACGATCTAAAAGATCCGCGGCCTTCCCCCTGCCCGAAAAACTTAAAAAAGTAAATGAAAGTATTAAGATCACTTTCGGAAAGAAAGCGGAACTGCGCAGGCAAAACAGCGGAAAAGGAAAGATCGTGATCCCCTTTGCATCTGATGCTGACCTCGAAAGAATACTAACCCTGCTTGATATTCTTTAATATTTAGTGGATTGATGCAATTCCCAAAATGCCACAAAAGCACTAAATTCCACGAAAAAATTAAATAAAATGTTAATCAGACATCAAACGATTTACGAAATAATTTGGTGGGATTTAGAGTTTTTGTGCTTTAGTGGCAATAAAAAAATTTCAATAAATAATAAAATCTCCCGGTCGTGAGGTTGTTCTTAAGCATAGTTCTTGTTTGTTCCTGTCTCATCGGATCTGCCCAAAGCAGCAAAGAAAAAAATACGCTTCCTGTTAAACCGGATACATTAAAAAGAACCGAAATAAAACATTCTGTACGAATGGCAGCCCTGTTATCAACTGTCCTGCCCGGAGCCGGGCAGGTATATAATCGCAAATACTGGAAAGTTCCGGTCGTTTATGCCGCCTTTGCCGGACTCGGGTACATGGTCATGATCAACAACGATGCATACAACAAATATAAGCAAGCCTATATTTATCGTACAGACAGTGACCCTGCGACAATTGATTCATACGTAAATAAATACTCCGCCGAAAATCTGCTGACCTTAAAAAATTCTTACCAGCGTTCGCGCGATTTCGCCATCATCGGAGTTGCAGCCGTTTATGTCTTAAATATTGTTGATGCCGCAGTTGATGCTCATATGTTTACATTTGATGTGAGTAATGATTTATCCCTGCATGTATGTCCGGCTTTTATCTATATCGCTCAAAATAATCTTCCCGGAACAGGACTTGGTTTAACTCTTAAATTCTAACTTTAACATCTTTTAACAGCCGGAATTTATTTTGGCACAATAAAAATCTCAAATTTAATCTTTATGAAGATCGCGCTATTCGGATACGGGAAAATGGGAAAGGAAATTGAACAGATCGCTCTTTCCAGAAAAAATGAGATCGGACTGATCATTGATCTTAATAATATTAATTCCTATTCTGTCGCTGAATTAAAAAAGTGTGATGCCGCGATTGAATTCAGCACACCCGATACAGCGGTTTCAAACATTTACAAATGCTTTGAGGCGGGAGTACCCGTAGTAGTAGGTACAACAGGCTGGCTGAAACAATGGGATGAGGTTGCAAAAGTTTGTAAAGAAAGAGATCAGACCTTGTTTTGGGCATCAAACTTCAGCGTTGGGGTTAACTTATTTTTTAAACTGAATGAATATTTGGCCAAACTAATGCAGCCGCACAGCGAATACAATGTTACAATGGAAGAGATCCACCATATACATAAAAAAGATGCCCCAAGCGGAACCGGCATCACTTTAGCAGAAGGCGTATTGAAGAACATGCCAGGCAAAAAAAACTGGGTGAATAATGAAACAAATAAACCCGGAGAATTACAATTGGTTTCCAAACGAATTGATGAAGTACCGGGCACACATTCCATCCGTTATTCATCGGAAGTGGATTATATTGAAATAACCCATGTAGCACATAGCCGCAAAGGTTTTGCCCTGGGCGCTGTACTTGCCGCCGAATGGATAAAAGGCAAAAAAGGTATTTACGGAATGAATGATATGTTGAAGATATGAGATATGAGATATGAGATATGAGATATGAGATATGAGATATGAGATATGTATGAGATATGAGATATGAGATATGAGATATGAGATATGAGATATGAGATATGAGATATGAGATATGAGATATGAGATATGAGATGTGAGATGTGAGATGTGGGATATGGGATGTGGGATGTGGGATGTGGGATGTGGGATATTAAGAGTATTTATTAAAAATGTTTGAAATCTTCTGTTTACAATTTATGATACCGTGCGCAATGTCATTTTTAATTCACAATTCTTAATTTTTAATTTCGTATGACTCCCTTCATATATTTCCTTATACTCTCCTACCTTCCGACGGTTATAGGTTTAAAAAAATTCTTTGAAGCCTTTGGTGAACAAGGATGGAAAGCTTATGTGCCGTTTTATAACATCCTTATACTTCTTAAAATAATTCAACGCCCCTGGTGGTGGCTTTTATTGTTCATGGTGCCAACAGTAAGTTTTATCATGTGGTGGATAATGCTTTACCAGCTCTATGAAAGCTTTGGTAAAAAAAGCGCGGGCGAAAAATTCATTGGCGCTGTTTTATGGTTTGTATACCTCCCCTGGTTTGGATACAGTAAAAATTTAAAATACAGCGGCCCAATTGACTACACCAAAGTAAAACGCTCCTGGATGGCCGAATGGGTTGATGCCGGCTTGTTCGCGGTTGTGGCCGCCACTATTATCCGTACATTTTTTATAGAAGCATTTACAATTCCCACTTCATCACTTGAAAAATCATTAATGGTGGGTGATTATTTATTTGTGAGCAAAGTAAGCTATGGAGCTAAAGTGCCTAACACTCCTCTATCGTTTCCGTTCACACATCATACCCTTTTTCTTACAAAAGATACCCGTTCATACCTGGAATGGGTAAAACTTCCATACTGGCGACTGCCCTGTCTTGGGAAAGTGAAGAACAACGATTATGTGGTATTCAATTATCCGGATGGAGATACGGTCGCTCTTGGCGCACAAAACCAAAGCTATTATCAGCTTTGCAGAGAATTTGGTTGGGGCTATGTAAACAATCCCGACAAGGTTAATCCATATTCGGGTGAACCATTTGGAAATGTTGTGGCCCGTCCGCCGGATAAACGGGAAAATTATGTAAAACGATGTGTTGCAATCGCAGGAGACACACTCGAAATCAGACATAGCATTTTCTATATAAACGGAAAACCATCATACGCTGCGGAAACAATGCAGCATCATTATATAGTAAAAACAAAGGATGGGTTTGGATTCAACCAAAAAGTTCTTGACAAATTCGATATTACAGAGCCTGTTGAAAACAGGATGATACCCGGAGCATTGATCCTTACCCTCCCGAACAATAAGGTTGAAGAATTTAAAAAACTGCCAAATATCGAATCAGTAACACCACTGATCGGTGATAGCAATGTTTACGATCCGCGTATCTTTCCACATAGTCCGAACTATAAATGGAATGTCGATAATTTCGGACCGCTTGTTATGCCTAAAGAAGGCATGACTATAAAGCTTGACACAACTAACATTGCTTTGTACGATAGGATTATTACCGCTTATGAAGGAAACACATTGGCAATAAAAGGTGACAAAATATTTATTAACGGAGTTCCGGCAAGCTCCTATACTTTTAAACTTGGTTACTATTTTATGATTGGCGATAACCGTCACAACTCTGCCGACTCACGCTATTGGGGATTCGTTCCTGAAGACCATATAGTAGGCAAACCTGTATTCGTATGGATGTCGTGGAAAAACGGATTCATGGGTAAAGCACGTTGGGACAGATTTTTCACGTTTGTACATTCAGACGGTTTATCCCGTTCCTATTTGATACATTTCCTGGGTTTCCTTGTCATAATGTTCGGATACAACTACTTTAAAGGCAGGCGAAAGGCTAAGGTTCAACCTAAAACTTAAAGATGGATAAGCATTCCCTCCTTCAAATGGTTGCAGCTTCCCTTGCTGCTTGCTGTTTAGTAATGGTTTTTGTTTGGTTATGGGCTTGTAAAATAAAAAACGCAGGGGTCGTGGACATTTTCTGGGCCTTTAATTTTGCCGTGATTGCGATCGTTTGTTACTTGCTTGGAAGCGGATTCGATGTTCGTAAAGCTCTTATTTGCGGCATGGTTATAATATGGAGTTCGCGGCTGGGTATTTATCTTCTTATCCGCGTCGGTTCACACCTTGCAGAAGAAGAAGGCCGCTACAAACAATTGCGTAAAGAATGGCAACCCCACCCGGACAGGAAATTTTTTGGCTTCTTTCAAATGCAGGCCGCGTCGAATGTTTACCTGGCAATTCCTTTTTTTATCATCTGTCTTAACCCCAATCCTGAATTATTAATATCCGAAAAAGCCGGGTTCTTTATATGGCTTGTCGCTATAATTGGTGAAGCTGCTGCCGATTGGCAGCTAAAAAAATTCAAAAATGATCCCGGCAACAAAGGCAAGGTTTGCCAATCGGGACTTTGGAATTATTCCCGTCACCCTAATTATTTTTTTGAATGGATGATATGGGTCAGCTACTTTACTTTTGCCCTGGCCTCTCCTTATGGATGGATATCCGTTACATGTCCGTTAACAATGTTGTTCCTGATCTTTAAACTTACCGGCATACCAATGACAGAAGAACAATCAATCCGTTCAAAGGGAGATGCGTACAGGGAATACCAGCGTACAACAAGTGCTTTTGTACCCCGGTTTAAAAAAAATTAAGGTTATTGGTTGTTAGCTGTCGGTTGTTAAAGAGTAATTATAATAGGGGTTAGCAACAATTCAAAGCAAACAACTAACAACATGTTTTATTCTTCTTTACTCGAAAAAAATTTAATCCCCGACTTCCTCATACGTATAGGCATCCGTCAATTATTAAGTCAACGTTTAAAAGAAGAGAACCGGGGAAGTGTTGAAGCCAATCAACAACATTTAATGAAATTGATCGAAGAATTAAAAAACTCACCCATTGCCATTGAAACAACAGCCGCAAACGAACAACATTACGAAGTTCCCACTGAATTTTATAAACTATGCCTGGGAAAGCACTTAAAATATTCGAGCGGTTATTGGAAAGACGGAATTACCGGCATTGATACATCAGAGCTGGACATGCTGGAAATAACCTGTTCGCGTGCAGAATTAAAAGATAGGCAACAAGTATTGGAATTAGGCTGCGGCTGGGGTTCTTTGTCGCTATTTATGGCCCAAAAATTTCCGGAAAGTCATTTTACTGTTGTTTCCAACTCCCGTACACAAAAAAAACACATTGATGAACAAGGCCAGCAGAGAGGGTTAAAAAACCTTGAAGTAATTACCTCTGACATGAATGTTTTTAATATTGATAAAAAATTTGACCGTATTGTATCTGTTGAAATGTTTGAACATATGCGCAACTATGAAAAATTACTGGAAAAAATAGCCGGTTTTTTAAATGAGACAGGCAAATTGTTCGTTCATATTTTTACTCACAAAGAGCTCGCGTATAAGTTTGAAGCAAAAGATGAAAGTGACTGGATGAGCAAATACTTTTTTTCGGGGGGCATTATGCCAAGTGATGATCTGCTTCTTTATTTTAATAGGCATTTTAATGTAGAACAGCACTGGCGTGTTAGCGGTATTCATTACAGTAAAACAGCCGAAGCCTGGTTAAAAAATATGGATTCAAATAAAAATAAGATCATGCCGCTATTTGAACAAACGTATGGAAATAATCAAGCCTTAAAATGGTGGGTGTATTGGCGGGTGTTTTTTATGTCTTGCGCTGAGTTATGGGGGTATAATAATGGAAACGAATGGATGGTGAGTCATTATTTGTTAAAAAAAGTAAGAAGGCAGAAGTAAAAAGGCAGAAGTTAAAAACAAAAATTATAAAAAACATAAATCAAAACACTATGGCAGAGAAGGAAAATGACCTTTTGGATAGAACGTTTAAATTTGGGGTTAATTGTTTAAAGTTTCTTAAATCTCTTCACGATGAATATATTTATGGAATTCCAAAAGTTCAACTTGCAAAGGCTTGTACCTCCATCGGAGCTAATTATGAAGAATCGCAAGGTGCTGTTTCCAAACGCGATTTTGCCAATAAAATAGGGATCAGCTATAAGGAAGCAAGAGAAAGTGTCTATTGGCTTCGTGTGTTAAAAGAGCTATATGAAGAAGAAAAACACCAAAAAAAATTTGAGGAGTTTATAAATGAAGGAATTGAGCTAAGAAAAATATTAGCCACAATAAAAAAGAAATCTTCCAACAATCCATAAACATAAACACATGTCTTTCAACTTCACGTTTCCCTTCCTTTCACTTCTGCCTTCTGCCTTCTTACTTCTTACTTACTAATGGAATCTTTAGCAATCATAGGAACAGGAATAGCAGGAATGACTTGTGCACATTACCTGCACAAAAAATATAACATTACGATTTATGAAAAGAATAACTATGTGGGTGGTCATACAAATACGATTACTGTTGATGAAGATGGAACTCAAATTTACATAGATACCGGCTTCATGGTATTTAATCACGCCACCTACCCTCTGCTTACTAAGCTGTTCAAGGATCTGAATGTTCCAACCAAACCAACCTCCATGTCATTCAGCGTGCAGCATATGCCAAGCGGACTTGAATATTCGGGCTCAGGACTAAACGGTTTATTCGCTCAACGGAAAAATATTTTTAGTAGGAAATATATATCAATGCTTGGACAGATTGCACGTTTCAATACTGAAAGCGTTAAAATACTTGATGACCCAACATACCAAGACCATTCTATCGAGGAGTATATTAAAGAAATGAAGTATGGCGATGACATGTTATGGAAGTACCTCATTCCGATGAGTTCCGCGGTATGGTCAACCCCAATGGATAAAATGCTGCAATTCCCCGCGGTAACATTGATCCGCTTTTTTAAAAATCATGGATTTCTTGGTCTCAATACACAACATCAATGGTATACTGTAGTTAATGGAAGTAAAACATATAGCGACATTATTATTGAACCATTTAAAAATAGTATTGAAGTGAACAATGCAACGGTACAATTAGGTCGAACAAATGGAAAAGCAATTGTCATAACAAAAAATGGAACAAAGAAGGAATTCGACAAAGTTATTCTGGCCTGTCATGGAGATGAAGCATTACAACTACTTGCACAACCTACATTACAGGAACTACAATTATTGCAACCATTTAAGTATCAAAAAAACACAGCCACACTTCATACTGATCATTCAGTTATGCCTAAACTGAAACGCGTTTGGTCATCCTGGAATTACAGAATTGAACAAAAGACTTTACACCCCTCTACCACATATTGGATGAATAACCTGCAACATGTTTCAAAAAGTAAAGACTATTTTGTATCGATCAATGATCCGGGAAATATTGATGAGAAAAAAATAATCAAGCGAATTGATTACACACACCCATTATTTGATGTCGCAGCCATAAAAGCACAAAAGGAATTATCTTTATTAAATGCAATGGGGCCGATTTATTTCTGTGGAAGCTATTTCAGATATGGTTTTCATGAAGATGCGTTGTGGTCGGCAAATAAATTGTGTCAAAAACTGAATGAACTCCTGCCTGTATAAATGCCTTGTAATGCACAACCGCATAGAACCTAAACCACACAGGTTCCATTACAACGTATTTACGTTCTATATCGACCTGGATGAAATCGACCTAATCACCAAAAAGTTATGGTTGGTCAGCAAAAACAAATTCAATGTATTTAATTTTCGTGATAAAGACCATATCCAACTGCCTTCTCAAAAACCCGATACTTCCAGAAATGTAAAACAAAACCTGTGTGAATACTTAAAACAAAACGGTGTTGACTTAAAAACAGGAAAGGTAATGTTGCTTACCAACCTGTGTACATTTGGGTATCAATTCAACCCTGTGTCGTTCTATTTCTGCTTTGATGAACAAGGTAAACCGGTTTGCTGCGTTCCTGAAGTCGGAAATACTTTTCTTGAGATAAAACCATACCTGCTTGACTCCTCTACCCTGTCCGGAAATATATTCAAACAAAGGATAAAGAAGCTATTCTATGTTTCACCATTTAGTGATTTGGACACCGAATTTGATTTCAATGTAGAGATACCATCGGATAAATTAAACATCCGCATCGATGATTATAAGGACGAAAAGCGAATATTCATCAGCACGTTGAGCGGCTCTCAAAAAGAATTATCCAATTTAAACCTGCTTTGGTACAGTTTTCGCTTTCCTCTTATAACACTACAGGTAATAGGCTTAATTCATTGGCAGGCTTTGAAATTATGGTTCAAAAAAACTCCATACCATAAAAAAGATGATCATAAAGAGCTCCAGCAAAATGTATTACGACCCTACAATAAAAAGTGATCGGTGATCGGTGATCGGTAATCAGTAAACAACAACCGATAACAAATTACCGATTACTGATAACCTACAGCATTTTTCTATCTTTACATATAATGAAAACCCTCTACAGATTTACATTAAAATCATACGTTGGCCCGTTTATAGCTACTTTCTGCATAGCCATATTTGTGCTCCTTATGCAATTCATCTGGCTGTATATTGATGACCTTGTAGGTAAAGGGCTTGAATGGTATATATTGGCTAAATTTTTATTCTATGTAAGTGTTACGCTGGTACCGATGGCTTTACCTCTCGCCATTTTATTATCTTCACTGATGACATTTGGCAACCTGGCTGAAAACTATGAGCTTGTTGCCATGAAATCGGCCGGCCTTTCACTCCAGAAGATCATGCGGCCGTTAACCATCACATCAATCGCGATAAGCCTCACTGCCTTTTATTTTGCCAATAATGTGCTGCCATGGGCC
>JACPDY010000050.1:0-6055 GCA_016183775.1 Bacteroidota bacterium | reverse complement strand
GCCAACCTTAAAATGCAATCCATGCTATTTGACATTACGCATTCCAAACAGGCCATAAATATTAAGGAAGGTATTTTCTATAATGGCATCAGCGGCTGCAGTATACGTGTCGGAAAAAAAGTGAACGAAAGTAACCTGCTTAAAGATGTGATGATATATGATCACCGGGCGATCCAGGGAAACAACAAAGTTGCCTTTGCCGATTCAGGACGCATGCAGATATCCAATGACAAAAGCGTACTTGTAATTACTTTATACAATGGATACAGTTACGAAGATATGTTGAATACGGATCAGGACATACGTACACGGCCATTACTCAGAAATAAATTCCAGGAACAGGAAATTCGCCTGGACCTCTCCGATTTTAAAATGAACAAGACTGATGAATCACTATTCAAAACAAATTACCAGATGCTTAATATTACCCAGTTAAAAGAAGCGCTGGACTCCATGAGAACCAATACACTAAAACGCGGAGTAGAGACATCAATGCAGCTAAGCAATAATTATTATGCCCGTTCCATGCAATACTTAAATTTGGAGGACAGCTCAAAAAAATACACCGTTCAAACAGCTGAATTATATTCTTCACTTCCTCTCATGGATAAAACCCGCATACTTGAAACTGCTATTAACATAGCCCGATCGGCAAAGACATATGTAGAAACAAGTTCAGAAGAACGGCAGGTAAACGACCAAACCATCCGTAAGTTTGAAGTTGAACTGCATAAAAAATTCACACTTTCTATCGCATGCCTCATTCTGTTCTTTATCGGCGCGCCACTCGGCGCTATCATCCGCAAAGGAGGACTCGGGATGCCGGTTGTAGTTTCGGTTCTATTCTTTATTATATTTTATATTATCTCCATCATGGGTGAAAAACTCGTTAAGGAAGGTACGCTGCCCGCCTACCAGGGTATGTGGCTGGCTCCTGTGGTACTGCTGCCTGTTGGAATTTTCCTGACCCGTAAAGCAAGTAATGATTCAGGATTATTTGACGTCGACACTTATTTTTCAGGTATAAAGAAATTGCTTTTAAAAAAACAAAACAAGTCGAATACTCCCGCTGTTTAACTAAACCACTATGGAACCGCAAGTCCATAGGTTGTGGTAAAGAAAGGATGAAATTCTTTCTGAAATGCCTAATAAGAAATGTTCTGTGATTCTCTGTGTCTCCTTTGTGCCTGCACACCGAAGTGTTTTGGCACACAGGTGTGAAGCTCTGTGTAACAAAAATTACACAGAGTAAAAAGGAGTTTCACAGAGAGCCACAGAGAAAAGAATATTTTTAGAAACTGAAAGTCTTGTACTGAAAGCGCATACCTGCATCGCTTTCCCGTAGCTTCAGCGAAGCAAAGCCTGCAAGGCAGGGTTTCAACTAATGTGTTTAAAATAATGAATTCTATCAGCTGGCCTGCAATGATTTCCTTTTTACAATTTCTGCAAATGAGCGGTTCTCAATTTTACTGTCCAGCCACGAAATAAAATCGAAATATTCGAGTATTCTTGCTTCAAAAGTATCTTTTGACAGATCAAGTAATTCTGTTTGTAATTCCTTAAATCCCGAAACCATTTTTTTCCTCGAATAGGCTCTGAATTCTTTTTTTCTTAGAAAATTTAAAATAGCCGTTTCAAATTTATAGAGCCGTTTTCGTTTGTGTAAGAAGCGGATTGTAGATATTATGGCATATTTCAATAGATCATCATTCCTGAGTTCAAAATGAACAATGATACTTAATATTCGGGCAATGCAGTAAATAATATCTTTGAAAGATACAGTAGTGTCGTTTAGAATTTTATTTAAAAAATTATTCGCAGAAGAGTAATTCCCACATCCAAAATAAATGTAGGCAATGTTATAATGTAAAACCATTTTCTGTCTACTATTCAGTGATTTCAAAAAATTAGCCTCGTATATATCAATGACTAACTCTAACCCTTTATTAAACTGGCCGCGATGAATGTGCATCTCTATTTCCAAGGTATTTGAGATATACAGTATTTTATTTTTTATATGTTTTGATTTAGTGATTATGGCTCGTAGCTTTTTAACAGTTAAGGAAAACTCATCAAACTTTTTAAGTCTAAGCTGAATAACCAAGAGGTTGTTCAGTGCCGATATGAATTGGCCCTGATTCTGCGTAATTTGATGAGGTTGTTTTTCAAATAATCCTACCAATTTTACAATGTATTTGTATGAATTATTTACCTGGTCTAGCATGATATAATAAAAACCATAGCATAAATAAAAACACCTTAGCGAATCGAAGGACCGGGCCTTATCTCTTGATTTCAACAAAGGATTTTGCATCAATTTTTCAATTGATGTAAGACCAGTCTTATCCCTTAGTATCCCTTCCTTATTTAATAGCATTGAAATGCGTGATATAAGGTAATCGTATTGATTGCTGATTTTATATTTATCCATAACAACTTTCATTTGATGATGGAGGACATTAATTTCCATTTTTGTTCTCCCGGCAAATGATTGTACACGCATTAATTCGATTTCCCATTTTAACAGATCAAGCAGCTGAAGATGTTTTTCATATTTATTGGCCATCTCCTTGGCTTTCCAAATTATTTTTTCACATTGGCCAAATAATCCTTTGTCAAAAAGAACTTTAATATGTTGCAAAAATTCATGGAGTCGGGAATCAACAGAAGAGTTGGAATAATATATAGTTAAGCTTTTCAGAATGATTTCGTTTAATCGATTTTTTAATTGGGGCAACTGAGTAATAAACCTTTCTTTTAAAAGTTCACTTTCATCGAATTCCCTTTGTTTGTCGATAATGTCAAACAGTTTTACATATTTATTAGTCTCGCCAATAACATGCCTTGATGCGAAAACTTTGAAATGCCTTTTTTCTGTTTTCGACAATTGCTTAATCAGCTGGAACAATTCCGAAGAACCTAATTTAGACATGGAAGTTATTTTATATTCACATTGTCAAAAATAAACAAAATTGATTATTTAATTGAATAATATTCAAATTTAATATACTTTGAAATGGAATAACTAAACAACTATGCCATACTAATTATTTGTTTTCTGTGTAAGTTTGTTCAGGGAGAAATAATATTCAATGAAATGAAAAACTTCGCTTTTACACTTGTTACTGTGCTTGTCAGCTTTGGAGTTATTGCAAAATCTAATCCGGCAATTTTAGCAGAGACGATTAAAAGTCATATTTCAAATTCATCAACAGGTTTTATCGAAAATAATGGGCAGATGACGGATATGGATGGCAAACCTGTTTCTTCCGTACTATTCAAATCCGAATCACCCGGTGTAAATCTATTTATTACCGGCCAAGGCTTAACTTTCCAAACTTTGAAAGTTGAAGAAGAACAACATGAGGAAAAATTATTCCCCTTTGAAAGAGCTATTACAAGTCCAGAGGATATAAAAGGTGAAGCCAAAGAAAACATTAAAATAAAATGGGAACGCATAGATGTAATACTAAAGGGAGCAAGGATAAAAAAAGAAAATATTTTGAAAGAAGGTGCAAGCACCCATTTCAATCAATACTTTTTGGCGCACTGCCCTGAGGGCATTACCGATGTAAGAGAGTATGAAAAATTAATTATCAAAGATGTGTATCCGGGTATCGACTGGGTATTTTATAATTCAAGTAAAAAAGGATTTAAATACGATTTTGTAGTTAATCCCGGAGCCAATTATAAGAAGATAGAGTTGCTTTACCAAAGCAAAAATCCAATCGAAATAAATGCAGAAGGGGAAATAGAACTAACTACCCAATATGGTGATATAACTGAAAACGCACCGATAAGTTTTTTAAACGAAGAGAAAATATTCACTCGATTTTCCAAAAATTACGAAAAAGAAATAAAAATAAAAGAGGACAAAGGATATGAAACTTCTATATCATTTCATCTTCAATTGTCAACCATCGACAGTCGATCATTAATTGTTATAGATCCCAACCTGATGTGGGGAAGTTATTACGGAGGGACTAGTTATGAAGGTTTTACTTCTGTATGTACTGATGCCAATAGTAATGTTTTTGTTGCAGGATATGTTGCATCCACTAATTTCCCCACTCAAAACCCGGGAGGAGGAGCTTATTTCCAGGGAGCTAAAACAGTACTCAATGATATTTGTGTGCTCAAGTTTAGCAACATTGGTGTCCGCGCATGGGCAACCTATTATGGTGGAAGCGGTAGTGATAACGGTTATTCTATAACCACTGATGACAACAATAATGTATTTGTTACCGGGGAAAGTTTTTCTGCCAATTTTCCAATATTCAATCCAGGGGGTGGAACTTATTTCCAAGCTATCAATGCAGGTGGCAATGATGCTTTTATTTTAAAGTTTAGCAATACGGGAGTTCGCCTATGGGCAAGTTATTATGGAGGAAATTTTGATGAAACCGGCGAATCCATCAAAACCGATGGCAGCGGAAATGTTTTCATCACAGGACACACACGCTCTACAAATTTTCCTACACAAAATCCCGGAGGTACTACCTGGTTTCAGGCAGCTAATGCAGGTGGAGGAATTCCTATTGATGTTTTTATAGTGAAATGCACAAATGCGGGATTACTTCTATGGTCGACATATTATGGCGGAACTGGTCGGGACTTTGGAATGTCTCTTGTAACGGATGGAAGTGGCAATGTGCTTATAACCGGATGGACGGATTCTCCTAACTTTCCCACACTCAATCCCGGAGGCGGTTCGTATTATCAGGCAGCTAATGCCGGCGGATTCAGTGATATTCTTATTCTGAAATTTACGAATGTAGGTGTTCTTTTATGGTCAACTTATTATGGCGGAAATGCACTTGATCAAGGCGAAGCCATTACTATCGATGGCAATGGCAATATTTTTATTGGGGGAAATACAGGTTCCCCTGATTTTCCCACCCTGAACTCCGGTGGTAGTTCTTATTACCAAGGAGCTTTGGGTGGCGGATGGTATGATTTGATAATACTGAAATTTAACAACTCGGGAGCCCTTATTTGGGCAACATATTATGGTGGAACAGGAACTGACAGTATGTTCGGCGGATATGAACGAGATTGTCAAATGATTACGGACTGTTCCGGGAATATTTATCTCACCGGGTGTACAACCTCTAATAACTTTCCAACATTAAATCCGGGTAGTGGATTTTTTGTCGGAGCTTACTCCGGTGGAGGTACATATGGAGATGTATTTATTCTGCAGTTCAATAATAGCGGAGTTCGTCTTTGGGCAACTTACAATGGCACTTCTTCTGATGACCATGGAAATGCTTTAGCGGTTGACCCAACCGGCTGCCTCTTGGTTGTTGGAGAATGGAAAAATACCGGAAGCAACGGACTGACAAACCCCGGTGGCGGCGCTTACTATGATAATGCATGGGGCGGCTCGGATGATAGCTTTATCATGAAATTTTCCTCTTCTAATTTTCTTTCCGTCACGGCCGTATCCACTAATGCAAGCTGTGGGACAAATGGCAGCGCGATAGCTTCAGCTACAGGCGGCATAAGTACATTAACTTACAGCTGGAGTAATGGAACAACCGGTCAAACTGCCACAGGCCTTGCTGCGGGTAATTATACCGTAACAGTAACCGATGCGAACAGCTGTACTATTACTGCGACTGCTACCGCCACAATAATTTCCCCACCATCTTTAACTGGACAATTTACCAAAGCCACAGCGAACTGTAGCGGCTGTGGTTGTAAAGAATGGATTATGATAACTGCAAGCGGCGGGACAAGCCCATACACCTATACTTGGCCCGATGGATATGATAAAAGATATAAAAATCATCTTTGCCCTGGTGCATACACAATAAATATAAAAGACAAAAATGGCTGTAGTATAGATGTTAGTCTCACTGCACCCTGAAATAGTCAACTATCAGTTATCTCATTTCTGGCTTTTCTCCCAAACAATCCATCGATACGCCCCTCTGGTCGTAAAACCAAATAAAGAAACAATTACCTTTAACTCGATCAAAGTAGAGCAGTTATGACCGAGCAGAAATTGGCGTATATAACCCGAGAACAATCCTGGTTCCTGTAATGTCTT
>JACPDY010000049.1 GCA_016183775.1 Bacteroidota bacterium | reverse complement strand
CAGTCCGCAGCCTCGTTCAACTATTTGTTCGTATTCTATTTTTTCTGTTTCCATGATGCTATATTGTTTGATTATAGCACCAAAGTTAAATGTTCATTCCTCTTTGTGTTTGTTAAATCATGAATGCTTCATCTGTATATATTTTTATAAGTTACTGTTGGTCAGATGGAATACGCCATATTCATTTTCGGTTTGTATGCCGAAGGTATATGGCTATTTCATATCTACTTGTTTTCTATTTGAGTTTATATCGTAAAATAATTTTTCGTGGGCTTTAGTGTTTTGGTGCCTGCCTGTAGGCAGACAGGCTTTAGTGGCGAGTGATTTTAGCCACCAAAACACGAAAGCACCAAACCTGTTTAAATAGTATTTTCTGCAAGCTATTTTTTTGTTGCGAAATTTAACATCCAATTGATCCCAAATTTATCCGTAAAACTACCAAAATAGGCACCCCAGAACATATCCTGCAATGGCATTGCTATATTCCCGCCTTTCGATAATTCATCAAAGATCCTTTTGGTTTCCACCCTTGTTTCGGGCTCTAATGAAATATGCATATTGTTTCCCTGTATAAGGGTAAAGCCCATTTCCTTAGGCGCATCTGTTCCCATTAGAATATGATCACCAACTATGGGTAGCTCGATATGCAGAACCATTTTTTTTACTGCATCTGCAACAGGAGGATGAGCGGCATCAGCAGGCAGATCGCCAAATCGTTGAATACCATTACCTGTGAATTCAGTTTTAAATACCGACCTGTAAAACAAGAACGCTTCTTCGGTATTACCCGGAAAATTCAGGTAGGAACACACTCGCGCGGAGCTGTCAGTACGCAGCTGTTTCCTGAGTTTGAACTGCGCTTCGATGTATTGGTCGAGGTTGCCAAGGGCCATAGTGAAGCCTTCTTTAAAGCCCATTTTAATTGTCTCTTCCAGTTGAGCCAGATCATCATACGAAATGCGGAACTCCACAAGCGTTACATCTCCTTTATCAGTAAAAATGACCTCCCATTTTGACTGCGGCATATCTTTATTCACTTTACCTTCGGCATCCGCAAAAGCATCAAGTACGGTAAATTTTTTATGAACCTGTATCTTCTGGTAATTTGCTACAGCCCAATGCTCCTCACCTTTTGGCCCTATCATTGCATAATGCCACTTGCCACCTTCCCGAAAATCCATTGATCCTGTTTTTGATTTCCATGGTTTCGGCGCCCACCATTGGTCGAGAATTTCGCTTTTTGTGTATGCATCCCAGACTAAAGGGAGTTCTGCGGCAAATTCTCTCTTTATCGTTATCGTTTTCTCTTTCTTATTTACAGTAAAATCGAAGAATAGATTGTTGTTCATTTTTTATTGTTTTTAATTGTTGCTAATACATTATCAAGTTGATTAAAGCGGTCTTCCCAGATCTTACGGAATTGTTCGAGCCATTTGTCAATTTCTTTCATTTTAGTTGGATTCAATTGATAGTAGATCTCGCGGCCCGAACGCTCCTGTTTTACAAGCCGGCATTCGGTTAATATGCGTAAATGTTTTGAAACAGCCTGCCTGGTTATGTCAAAGTGTTCTGCAATAGAATTTGGTCTCATGGCCTGCAAGGCGATAAGTAATATAATAGCCCGTCGGGTCGGGTCGGCAATGGCCTGGAAAGCATCTCTTCTCATTCTATTAATTATTTATTATGAAACCAATCGGTTGCAAATATATGAGCAAAATTTGATTTTGCAAATAATTATTCGTTTTTTTAAGTAAAATATCAGGTAAGTCTGTATTATACTTTAGGGGAATTGCGTGTCTGTCTGTCGCAAAATGCAGCTATTGTATTATGATTTTGTTTGTATAAATTTCTTCTCTGCCATTATTCAATAGGCGTATAAAATAAAATCCCCTGGGATAAGATGATAAGTCTACTTCATACTATCTGTTGAAAACACATTGCTGCTAACCATAACGGTTGGCGGCTTGGCAAAGGCCACTTTAATAAGCGTTTAGTTCATGCGGCTTTTGCCAAGGTGTTGTTAGCGGTAGTTTATTACGCAGCAATTCGCTTTCTTGACTTGCGAGGAGTTAGATGCTTTACTTTGGTTCTTGATTTCAGTTTTTTAATGAAATCACTTAAGGCAAGTTCTTCAGTTTTTGATAGAGGTTTACTTTGAATAAAGTCAACATCTAATTCGGGGGAATTTTTTATTGATTTCATGCTGTGTGATTTTTGAAATATTTGTTAACGAGTTTTTTAGCGGAAACATTGTCAATTACCATCAGGTGTCCGCCAAAATGGTGCGCTCCTAATGTTTTTACATAATGATTAATGAGTTTTGTTTTTGCTTCAAATGAAACAAATCCATCTCCGCCTCTTTGAAATGATAATTTGCAGGCAAAAGCAACTAAATTTCCGGGAACGCCTTCGTATATTTTTTCTTTGCCTCTATTGAAAGGAGCATTTTCTATTAAATGAATAAATACATGATCTGGTCTAATTGTAAAGAGATTTGCTAGAATAAATACAATTACAACAAAAAACAGTCGGAGTAAAAGAAGTTTAGTGTTTGATTTTCGATGAAGTAATGTCGTCATGATTATTCTTAATTGGCCTTGCCCCTAACAAGTTTATAACCGTATTGCCGATATTTCCATTTCAATATCAGGCACCCGTCACCTTTGCTATATAGCTAAATTACAATTAAATAGCACATAAGCCGATTTGTAACCGCTTTGAAAAATTGATATTTGAAGGAATGGCCGTATAGTTAAACGTATAATTATACGTTTAGTATCGGCTAAAATAGGAGTGATCATGTAATATACTCAAACAACTCCGGCTTATCATTGATGTATTCAAAAACAATATGTTTCTGTTTCATTTTATTGAGTAAAACTTCGAGGCTGGCTTTTTCATTTAACTCGAGGCCTACAACCGCCGGTCCCACTTCCCTGTTATTCTTTTTTGAGTATTCGAAATAGGTAATGTTATCGTTGGGACCAAGTACATCCACAACAAATTCACGCAAAGCTCCTGCCCGCTGCGGGAAACGGATAATAAAATAATGTTTCAGTCCCTCGTAAAGCAGGGAGCGCTCTTTGATCTCTTCGGTGCGCACAATATCGTTATTACCGCCGCTCACTATGCATACCACATTTTTTCCTTTTATCTTTTCTTTATACAGGTCGAGTGCAGAAATAGTGAGTGCGCCGGCGGGTTCCACCACCATTGCTTCTTCATTATACAGTTTAAGTATGGTGGTACACACTTTTCCTTCGGGAACCAACACAATGTCGTCGAGTGTTTGTTTACATATCTCAAATGTTTTTTCACCCGAACGTTTAACGGAGGCGCCATCCACAAAACTTTCAATTGAATCAAGCGTTACCGGCATTCCTTCTTTCATCGCCTGATACATGGACGGAGCGCCCTCAGGCTGCACACCAATAATTTTTGTTTCAGGGCTCAATTTTTTAAAAACTGAAGAAACTCCGGCAGCGAGACCACCACCACCGATAGGAATAAATAAATAGTCTATTCGTTCCTTAACATCCTCCAATATTTCCAATCCCACTGTCCCCTGCCCTGCTATTACCTCATCATCATCGAAGGGGTGAATGAAGGCGCAATTGTGCTGCTCTGAATAAAGCAAGGCCGCCCTGTAAGCGTCGTCAAATGCATCACCCACTAAACTGATCGTGATCTGTTCTTTGCCAAATAGCTTTACCTGTTTTATCTTTTGCTTAGGTGTAGTTACGGGCATAAAGATCACACCTTTTATTCCCGATAAATTACAGGAATAAGCCACACCCTGCGCATGATTGCCGGCGCTGGCACAGACTATACCACTCTTCAACTCTTCTTTTGTTAAAGAACTTATTTTATTATACGCGCCCCTTATCTTATAAGAACGCACCACCTGGAGGTCTTCACGCTTCAGGTATATTTTCGCGTCGAACTCACCGGATAAATTCAGGTTATGCATTAATGGAGTATGCGTTACAACTCCTTTTAATTTTTCGTGCGCCGCTTTTATTCTTTCTAACAAAACAGGTTGTTTGGTTTCAGGTTATTTGGTTTCAGGTTATTTGGTTTCAGGTTATTTGGTTTCAGGTTATTTGGTTTCAGGTTATTTGGTTTCAGGTTATTTGGTTTCAGGTTGTTTGGTTTCAGGTTCTTAACCAAGAAACTTGAACCTGAAACCCTGAAACTTGAAACCTGAAACCAAACAACCTGAAACCAGCAAACCTTATAACTATTCTGGTCTTAATTTCCTTACCTGTGCTCCTGCCTGCCATAGTTCAGATTCACGTATGGTAGTGAGTTCCGATTCAAGTTGTTTACGGTAATTTTTATCGCTGCAGGCATCGATCACACGTTTCGCTTCTTTGCCGGATAATACACTTTCGTATAATTCATTGAACAAAGGCAATGTAACATCCCTGAATTTTTCTTTCCAGTCTAAAGCCCCGCGCTGAGCCGTTACAGATGTGTTGGCAAACATCCAGTCCATACCATTTTCACCAACCAGCGGAACAAGGCTCTGGGTGAGCTCTTCAACCGTTTCGTTAAACGCTTCGGAAGGCGAATGTCCTTTTTTGCGAAGCACCTGGTATTGTGCTTCAATGATGCCCGCAAGCGCGCCCATTAACACACCGCGCTCACCGGTAAGGTCGCTCAGCACTTCATTCCTGAAATTTGTCTCAAACAAATAACCGGATCCTACGCCGATTCCCATTGACAAAACCGTATCCAACGCTTTGCCTGAGGCATCCTGGTAGATAGCGTAAGATGAATTAAGCCCTTTACCGGCTTTAAATAATCTCCTGAGACTTGTTCCGCTTCCTTTGGGAGCAACCAGAATCACATCCACATCTTTTGGCGGAACTATTCCTGTTTGATCATTAAATGTAATTCCGAACCCATGAGAAAAATAAAGGGTTTTACCTTTTGTTAAATACTTTTTCACCAGCGGCCATAATGTTAGCTGTCCTGCATCGGATAAAAGAAAGCCAATGATAGTTCCTTTACTTAAAGCCGTTTCAATGTCAAACAGGTCTTTTCCTTCCACCCATCCGTCCTTCAACGCCTTTTGCCAGGATAATGAATCTTTACGCTGACCAACAATCACGTTAAATCCATTATCTTTTAAGTTCAAAGCCTGACCGGGCCCTTGTACACCATAGCCGATCATGGCAATGGTTTCATCCTTCAGGATCTGCCTGGCTTTGTCAAGTGTGAACTCTTCCCTGGTCACTACATTTTCTTCTACTTTTCCGAATTTTAATTTTGCCATTTTATTTATTTTTAATGTCGCCCCTGCCTTAGGCGGGGAAACGGGTTTATACTAATTCAATTTCTAATTCTTTTAAATAAGTTTTCAGCTCTTTCATAGGTTTTGTTACCACTACCCTGCCCGATCGTGCAAACTCAAGCACTCCGTATTTTTCCAGTTCAAGGAACAGCTTTTCTGTTTCTTCCTTCGTACCTGTTTTTTCAATTACGATATATTCAGGTTCCTCCACAAGAATACGCGCATTATTTTCCTTAACAAATTTTGCCGCTGCCGCATGCGAAAGTGTTTTGGCCGACATTTTGTACAGAGCCATTTCCTGGTATATCACTTCGTGATCCTCATGAACAAAGGCTTTCAATACCTCCGTTAGTTTTTCAACCTGGCGGGCCAGCTTGTCCACCGCGTCTCTCGTTGTATTCACAACAATGGTAATACGCGCCACACCTTTCACTTCGGATTCGGAAACGGTTATTCTTTCAATATTCATTCGTCGCCGGGTGAATATGATAGCTATCCTGTTCATCAAACCGATCTTATTTTCGGTGAAGACTGAAACTGTAAATTGCTTTGTCATTTTATTTATGTTTAATTATTAGTGTTTAAATCGAATAACATCATTACATGCGATTTTCAAAAAGCATTTGGTGAAATCTGCCGGCAGGCAGGTTTGGAGCGTTTGTGTTTTAGTGGTTAAATTTCATTTGCCACAAAAGCCTGTCTGCCGACAGGCAGGCACAAAAACATTAAAGCCCACCAAAGGATCTTATCCGACATAATCTCTATTCTAATCGTATTTCCGCAACACTCGCCCCTGTAGGAACCATAGGGAATACATTCTCCTCCTTTTCAACCACCACTTCCAGTAAATAAGAACCTTTGTGATCCAGCATTTTACCGATTGCCGCTTCAATATCACTACGCTCAGTTACTTTAGCGGATTCGATGTTAAAACCCTTTGCGATCATTACAAAATCAGGATTGATCATTTCCACAGATGAATAACGTTTCTCATAAAACAATTGCTGCCACTGGCGAACCATTCCTAAAAAGTTATTATTGAGGATAACTATTTTAACGGGCATTTTCGATTGATTGATCGTGCCCAACTCCTGCAGGGTCATCTGGAAACCGCCATCCCCGATTATCGCGATAACATCCGATCCCGGCTTCCCTACCTTTGCGCCTATCGCGGCAGGCAGGGCAAATCCCATTGTTCCCAGACCCCCGGAAGTTATATTCGTATTTGGTTTCCTGTAATTATAATATCTTGAAGTCACCATCTGGTGCTGACCAACATCCGTTACAATTATGGCGTCAGCACTTGCCTTTTCTGAAATCAGGCGTACCACTTCGGCCATCTTTAAACCCTTACCGCCGGGATACAGGTCATGTTGTTCAACCTTTTCATACTCCAGCTTCTTACAATCACGGAATTCCTGCATCCATTTTTCATGAGAGGCCTTGCTTACTCTTTCTGACAAGGCTTTCAGGGCTTCTTTCGCATCGGAATTAACAGCCACATCCGCTTTAACTATTTTATTGATCTCTGACGGATCAATTTCAATGTGAATGACTTTTGCCTGCTTCGCGTATTTACTTATATCCCCCGTAACCCTGTCGTCAAAACGCATGCCCACGGCTATCAGCAGGTCGCATTCATTTGTTTTAATATTTGGGCCGTAGTTGCCGTGCATTCCCAAAAAACCCACATATAATTGGTGATCAGTTGGTATAGCGGATAAACCAAGCAGGGTAACAGCAACAGGTATTCCTGTTTTTTCAGCGAACTGTCTGAGCTCATTTTCGGCTCCTGAAATTAACACTCCATGCCCGGCAAGGATGAATGGTTTTTTTGCCTTGTTTATCAATTCAACCGCTTTATCCACATCGCCCATATTTAATTTTGGATACGGACGATAGCTGCGGATCTTTTCACATTTTTCATATTTATAATGCAGCTTACCAAACTGCGCGTCCTTTGTTATGTCGAGCAATACAGGTCCGGGCCGGCCGGAACGGGCTATATAAAAAGCCCGGGCTACAGCCGCAGGAATGTCTTCGGGTTTTGTTACCTGCAGGTTCCACTTAGTGATGGGCATAGATATTCCTATCACATCGGTTTCCTGGAAGGCATCCGTTCCGAGTAAATGGGATGCCACTTGCCCTGTTATACAAACCAACGGTGTTGAATCTATCTGCGCATCAGCTATACCAGTTACCAGGTTGGTCGCCCCGGGTCCGGAAGTGGCAAAACACACACCCGCCTTATCACTCACCCGTGCATAACCCTGCGCCGCATGCACCGCACCCTGCTCATGCCGGACAAGAATATGATTGATCTTATCCTGGTAATCATACAGGGCATCATATATCGGCATAATGGCTCCGCCGGGGTATCCGAAAACAGTATCCACACCTTCCTCCAGCAGCGATAGAATAAGGGCCTCGGCGCCTGTTATCTGTTTTGAAGATTTTGCTTTTTCCTTTGACAATTCCTTTTCAAGCATTTCCATTTTTTTAATTTTTATCAGTTATACAACCTTCAGAGGCTGATGTAACACATTGAACATATTTATAAAGCACACCCTTTGTAGCTTTTAAAGGCGGCTGTCTCCATGCTTTTTTTCTTTTTGCCATTTCGGCGTCATCGAGATGAAGTGTAATTGAATTGTTTTTAGCGTCAATGGTGATTTTATCTCCATCTTTTACCAAGGCGATCGTTCCTGCCTCAAAAGCCTCGGGCGTAACATGGCCCACAACAAATCCATGACTTCCCCCGGAAAAACGGCCATCTGTTATTAACGCCACACTATTGCCCAGCCCGGCGCCCATTATAGCGGAAGTCGGTTTCAACATCTCCGGCATTCCAGGCCCGCCTTTAGGACCTACATATCTTATCACAACCACATGACCGGGTTTCACCGCTTTATTTTTGATCGCGTCAATTATTTCAAATTCATCTTCAAATACAATGGCTGTACCTTCAAAAAATTCGCCTTCGTTACCTGTAATTTTTGCCACGGCACCTTGTTCCGCGAGGTTGCCATACAATATCTGTATATGTCCTGTCGATTTAAGAGGCTTCTTTACATCAGCTATCACTTTTTGTCCTTCACTGAGGCCTGGTAGTTTTTCTAAATTTTGTTTTATCGTTTTGCCGGTCACTGTTAAACAATCTCCATGCAGATAGCCCTCTTTGAGCAAAAGCTTCATTAATGCAGGGGTTCCACCAACCAGGTGCAGATCTTCCATCAAAAATTTCCCACCCGGTTTCAGATCGGCCAGGAAAGGCACTTTATTGCTGATGGCTTGAAAGTCATCCATCGTTAAGTTTACATCAACAGCTTTAGCCATCGCTATCAGATGAAGTACAGCGTTTGTTGAACCGCCCAGCGCCATTACAACCGTTACCGCGTTCTCAAACGCTTCACGTGTCATAATATCTTTAGGCTTAATGTCTTTCTCCAGTAAATTTCTCATCGCCTTACCGACCTCCATACATTCGGCCTGTTTCTCTTTACCCAATGCGGGATTGGAAGAACTGTAGGGCATACTCATTCCCAGCGCTTCAATGGCTGATGCCATGGTATTGGCAGTATACATGCCGCCGCAGGCACCCGCTCCCGGGCAGGCATTTTTAATTACATTTTTAAAATCTTCAGGAGTTATTTCTCCCTTTATTTTTTTTCCCAATGCTTCAAAAGCAGAAACGATATTCAGTTTTTCACCTTTATAATTCCCCGAATGTATAGTGCCTCCGTAAACCATTATCGAAGGGCGATTGAGCCTGCCCATTGCCATTACGGCACCAGGCATATTTTTATCGCACCCCACCACGGCAATTATACCGTCATACCACTGAGCTCCGGCAACCACTTCAATTGAATCGGCTATAACATCGCGCGACACAAGCGAATAACGCATACCTGTTGTTCCGTTCGATATGCCATCGCTCACACCTATTGTATTAAATATTAATCCAACCAATTCGCTCTGGCGAACGCCCTGTTTTACAACCTTCGCGAGATCATTGAGGTGCATGTTGCAGGTATTACCTTCAAAACCTGTGCTAACAATGCCTACCTGCGCCTTGTTCAGATCCGCTTCGGTTAATCCTATACCGTAAAGCATGGCTTGCGCGGCGGGCTGGGTTTCGTCCTGGGTAATTGTTTTGCTGTATTTATTGAGTTCCATATTATTTAAATTAAACCGCTTTCATTTTTTTTTCCTGCTTACCTGTCACCAGATTCTTGTATATGACCTGTATCCTTCGTCCAAGCGAATTCTCCCATTTTAACCTGAACAGGCGATCATTTATCGATTCAATCCCGGCCACTTCGGCGGCTGTACCAGAAAAAAATGCGCTGTCAGCATCTTTTAACATTTCAGGTGTAAAAAAGGATTCTTCCACTTCAATACCCTCCTCTTTAGCGATTTCCAAAACCGTAGCGCGTGTAATTCCCATCAATATATTGCCTTTGGGCGCGGTAAACAGCTTACCATTCTTTTCATAAAAAAAGTTAGCCCCGGAAGCTTCCGCCACATGACCGTTCATATCCAGCAACAATGCTTCATCATATCCTTTGGATTTTGCTTCGGTGGTTGCAAGTATAGAATTGACGTAATGCCCAACGACTTTGGCTTCCACATGACATGATTTTGGATTCGGACGCTGATAGGAAGACAGCATTACACGCGTAAGCTTATCGCCCAGGTAATTCGCCCATTCCCAGGCCGCGACAAATACATTTACATCATTTACGGGACCCAGCTGCATGTTCTCGCCGAGATAAACGAGCGGACGTATATACGCGTCGGAAAAATTGTTCTTTTCCAATACCTCATAAGTAATGTCTGTAAGTTCATTTACAGAATACTTCATTTTAATATGCATTTTTTCAGCGGAATAAAGCAAGCGTTCAAAATGTTCCCTGCTTTTGAACACTTGTGTTCCGGTTGAAGTTTTATATGAGCGGATACCTTCAAATACACCGTTCCCATAATGCATGGTTTGGTTAAAGAGTCCTGCATGGGCATCAACTGCCCTGATAAATTTCCCGTTCAGGAAAACAATTGTTTTGTCGTTATAGTACATGGTGTTGTTGTTAGTTGTTAGTTGTTAGTTACTATTTTTCTCAATTTGCTGAAATTTATATTTCTGACAAAGACAGCAAACATCGAACAACATTTCTCATTTAAAACAAAAAAACCATTCCTTTTGGGGAATGGTTTTCAAAATTTTTCTGTTCTATTTTAAACCATACCCGGCGTAGATCTATAAATGATCACGAAAAAAATAAAAATGGTTAGTATGGTGTTTATGTGTTTCATTTTCTAATTGGGCAAATGTATGTAAAAATATTAATCACACTGACAATATTAACGGATATTTTTTTCATAGTCTCCTATACCTCTCTTTTGACAAGTATTTCAGAGCGATGGCTGCTGCCAATTGTTACTCAAAATTGTGTTTCTACTAATACATATATTGGATCAATTACAAAATAAAACCAAAAAAGATCTAAAGAAATGCAAATTGAAGATTTTTTGTTTTCATTAAGTATTATCAAAATTATGAGCCTATTAATAGCTGCGGGTATATTATTTAAAATGGCGTATAAAATCAGGGATGATCGCTGCTTCTTTTAAAAGCAGGAACATTTTGAAATCTATCATAACTAAATTCCGAAATCACAAATCAGCCACACCGTAAATTCACTCTTCAATAATTAATATAACTTTTTACACCATCAACCAGAAACGATCCACTGAACTCATTTTCTCCGATCTTTCCTGCTATTAAAGTAACTATGATCCATTTTGTAGTCATAAAACACTATCAGCAAAAAAGTTACTAACAGGTATATATTGCTTAACACAAAAATATTAAGCCTCCATTATCCCATTTTTTATAACTAAAAAAGCAATACACTTAAGTGTTTTTTGTTGTTGACACTTAAGTGTTTGTGCATGTAATTGTTAATATGTTTCAAGCACAGTAATTTAAATTGTAATATAATTGCCACTGAAACTGTTTAATAGAAAAAACAGTAAGCGTTTTACTTAACTATAAACACAATACAATTCATCATGATAGAATTAAAAATATACAGCAAAAAAGTATGGGTATTCCTTCTCTTGCTATTTGTTTCATTTGCTGTCGGTGCTATGCAGCACATTAAAGTTACACCGAAGAATCCTGTTCCAATCGATTTTAAAATAACAATTCTCATAACCGATACCACCCAGGTTAGCGGAATAGAAGTAAGCCTGGGAACTACAAACAGTTCGCCCAATGATATTTTGCATTACACATTTGTATTCGATGTAGCCCTTGGCTTACCTGCGGGATTATCATATTCAAGATCCGAACAAACCGTCGAATTAACACTTGGCTCATTTACGGAGAATGCGGAATTGTATGGCCAATACATTATTGTACATACGGATGGAACAAGGTCAGAGCCCGAACAATTCAGTCACAGATAACAGATTATTGAATTTAGCCCGATCGCAGCAAAGAAAAAATTTGAGCAACACACAAAATAATATTTAAATACCATACTATGAAGAAGCGTCACACCCTGCTTTTATTGGCAACCGCTGTTTTCTTATCCCTTCAGCTGTTTTCCCAAACTACTTATCAGAAATTAATCGGCGGAGCGGTTGATGAGAGAAACACATATTGCTTTGAAGCCGCTGATGGAAATATACTGATCGCTGGTCATACAACAAGCGGTGGCGCGGGTGGTGAAGACATATTTGTGATGAAAACAGATACTATGATGAACATTATCTGGTCAAGAACGTATGGCGGACCAGGCGATGATTACCTTGTTGATCGTCTTCCTATCGCCCAAAATACTTCACCCTACTACCCAACCCCTGACGGAGGTTTTTTTCTGATCGGCTTTACGAATTCATTCGGACAGGGGAGTAACGATTTTTATTTATTACGGATAGACAAAGATGGTAACCTGCTTTGGTCAAAAACATATGGCACTCCGGCTATTGAACGCGGAGTTACAATTAACCGTTACCCGAATGGCAACCTGGTTCTTGGAGGAGATGTGGAAGAAGGACCATTTGGTGGAAAGGATGTTTTCCTGATCATAACAGATTCACTTGGCAATATGATCAAAAATCAACAAGTGGGAAAGGGTGGTCACGATCAGTTGTTTTTTGCTCAACCAACGATTGATTTCGGCTACATCTATGCCGGTGCCACATCATCCGAAGGCTCAGGTGGATTCGACGCTCATCTTGTAAGATTTGACATAAACGCGAACCCTGTTTGGAGTAAAATTTATGGAGGCCCCGCTAACGATAGTTATAATGGTGTGATCGAAATATATGGAAGTGCATTTTTGGCCGTAGGTTACACCCAATCCTTCGGTGCGGGTTCGCATGATTTTTTACTGAGTATGTTTACCGACAATGGCGACCTGCTGTGGTCCAAAACTTATGGCGGTACGAACAGCGACATTGCCGACCATGTTATCCAGACAAGTGATGGAGGTTATGCTATAGTCGGAACAACGCAATCTTTCGGTGGGGGTGGTGCGGATATTATGGTTGTCAAAACGGATGCCAATGGCGATCTGCAATGGACTAAAACATACGGAGGTGCCGGTGAAGATATCTCACGTTCAATCGATGAGATTCAGCCCGGCGGTTATCATATCTGTGGTGCTACATCAAGTTTTTTGACTAACCCGGATCCCGGCATGGGAGGATATGAGTCGTATGCTATACGCACTGATGCGAATGGCAATACCGGTTGCAACGAGTTTTCTGTTACCCCGTCTGTTTCATCCCCGACATTAACCACTAATTACTATTTCCCCGATACAACGAATACCGCAGGGCTGGAAGCTTATGCTCCCACACAAACCGACACAATTATTTTCTATCAACGGGTGCTTTGTGAGAATATACCACAACCCACAGCTATAAATTACACTTGGAACGGAAGCGGCTCCGGAGGTTGGAATAGCCCTACGAACTGGACACCAACCGGTATCCCCACAGACATTGATAATGTAACAATTGTAACCGCGCCTAATGCGCCATATATCAGTTCGAATCCTGTAATCGTTCATAAATTGATAATGAACAACGATGCGGGTTTAACCGTAAGCCAAATATTGACAGTGACCGATACCCTTGAATTGATCAGTGGTATTATTTCTAACACAAGTCCACTTAATTTAAACAACAATTCCGTGGTCATCGGCGG
>JACPDY010000048.1 GCA_016183775.1 Bacteroidota bacterium | reverse complement strand
ACTATACATTCAACTCATTGGATGCAGTTGATGATAAACTTGAAAAAGCCTTGAGGGAATTACATAATGAAAAGGAAAAAATGAAATCGCTTTGTAATTTTAACTGGATTTATTAAGCATCTTGATAGCGGTTTGGTATTATTTCTAATTACTTAATGAAAAAAGGGAAAAATGTCATCAAGGGACCAGCAGAAAAGGATAAAAAGGCTGAAGCGAAACTTGTTTACCCCTCAATAACAATCATACTCATACCTCGCTATCGCTATCGAAGCATTTTTATGATCACGGCTTACATCCGATTCGAGGAATTTGGTTGTTTTATCGTAGATGTAGCTAATGTCCTTAGTTTTAATCCCATCTTTAAATATATGTATGCCATTAAATGTATCCGCTTCGCCGGGATCATATTCAAACGATTCATGCGATGAATAACCATCGTTGCTCGACAATTTTTTATCCAGCAGGTATCCTTTGGAGTTGTATTTATAGGTGTTTCGTTCTTTTATCCATGTAACAACAAAATCAAATGCTTCTTCGGTCACTTGTCCTTTGTCATCTGAGTATACAATACCCTCTTTATACACGCGGCCTTCATCATTTAAAAACCTTTTTTTTGTCTGTCCTGCCGCCATTTTTTCGTAGGTAAAACCTTCGATGGATAAGACAGTTTGCATGCCGGTTTTAAAATCACGTATATTTTCCGCGCTGTTAACTTCCCGTATCACGGTTTCCTTTTTTACCACACCGGAATCGTTGTATTCATAGTAATGGCTCCTGAATACTTCACGGCCAATAATAGAGTTGCGTTTAATGGTCATCCTGTTCTTGTTGTCGTAGGTGTAAAAAACGAATGTAGTGTCATACAAATAACTGTATTCGGTTTTGTAAAAAGGTACCCGTTTTCCTTTTCTGGTGTACGTGTAATCCAGCACTTCATTTTCAGTTGTGGCTTTTATCTCGGTTGTGAAGCTGTATGTTAAGTTCCCGGCAGTATCAAATTCATAGTATTCCATCAATCCTTTATCGATTATCATCTGGTTATCGGGCTTGGTAGAAATGTGCTTGGTGACCGACTTTATTTTATTTGCTTTTATGAATGGCGCGTTGAAACTGATGACGAGTGATTTAGCTTCATTAAGTATAGGGCTAATGATCTGTGCATGGGATGAGATATTAATCAGTAGGGGTAGTGTAGAGAAAAGACAAAGTCGGATTATGAGAAAATAATCAGTTATTCCGGATAAAAGCAAGTGCTTCCTCAACATCTTCAACCGGCTTTTGGCATGTATTGTTCTTACAAACATAGATCAGCGTTCTGCCTTCGACATACCTGTTCATTAACAAGGGGATCGGGCTTGTAGTTCTGTTTCCTGCAAATATCATGTTTGGTAAGTAGTATTTGTCGAAGAGCTTCTTTTTTTCATCAACATCTTTACCAACAATGACCACTTCATAAAATGGAGTGGTGAAATTCAGTAATAACATGCACCAATTCGAATATCCCGCGCCATATTGTGGTATGTCGCGTATTACATTGTTTAGCATTTGTTTACTCATGGCAATATAAGTGCTGTTACCAAGGTAATGGCCAAGAGTAAATAATGACGCGGCTATGCAGGAACATGAAGCAGGAATAACATTGTCGGATACTTCCATTTTCCGGGTAATTAGCGCTTCATCCATATCTGAAGTGAAGTAAAACATGCCGCTTTGGGAGTCGTAGAAATGTTCAATGGCATGCTCCATCAGTTTTTTCGAACTATTCAGCCATTGTTCATCGAAAGTAGCCTGGTACAGCGTTAAAAACGCTTCAATTGTAAACGCGTAATCTTCAAGAAACCCATTTATAGTTGAACGGCCATTTTTGTAGGAATGACAAAGATTTCCGTCACTTTTTAACTGTTTATCAAGTATAAAGCGGGCATTTTTCAGCGCTGACTGAAGAAATTCATTTTCTCCAAACACACGATAGGCATCAACCAAACCTTTCAGCATTAATGCATTCCATGATGTCAGGCTTTTGTCATCAAGTCCGGGTTTTACGCGTTTCGCCCTGGCGGTTAACAATTCTTTTTTTATCTGCCTGATTTCCTTTTTCAATTCATCAATACTGATATTAAATTGTTTAGCAATTTCAGCATCGGTTTTGTTGCGCAGTAATATGTAATTATTATGCTCCCAGTAACCCAATTCATTTACATTAAAATATTCCGCGGCTAATTCATATTTGCTGCCCAAAACGCTTTTTAATTCGTTTTTTGTCCATACATAATATTTTCCTTCAACACCTTCGCTATCCGCGTCAATAGCGGAGTAAAAGGCTCCTTCGGGTGAGGTGAGTTCCCTTTTTACGAATTCAATTGTTTCATGTGCAACTTCTTTATAGAGGTCATTGTCCGTTGCCTGGAAAGCTTCCGAATAAAGCGAAACAAGTTGCGCGTTGTCATACAGCATTTTTTCAAAATGGGGTACCTTCCACAACATGTCAGTTGAATAGCGTGCAAAGCCACCACCAACCTGATCGTATATTCCTCCAAAAGCCATTTTTTGTAAAGTGAGATTTACATGTTTTAATAATCCTGCACTCTCCCCTCCTTCGACTGCGCTCAGGTCAAGTTCGGGGCGAGCCGGAGAGAGGCCTTGTCGCAACAAAAACTTATAATTATTAGGCAAAGGAAATTTCGGCGCGCGATTGGGTCCGCCTTCTTTATTGTCAAATCGTTGTTTCCAATTGTCTACTGTTTGATGAAGTGTTTCGATCGAGAGCGGTGAATCTTCTTTATTTGCAGAAATAAGTTCTGCACGTTGCACGCCTTCGGTAAGTTGCGCCGCGTAATCGAATATTTTATCTCTGTCGTTTTTCCAAAGGTCGGCCAGGTTGAGTAATATGTTTTGCCATTGCTGTTTTTGAAAATAAGTGCCGCCATAAACGGGCCTGCCATCGGGTAATACAAAACAATTGAGCGGCCAGCCGCCATGACCTGTCATCAGTTGAACGGCCGTCATATATACCTGGTCAACATCGGGACGTTCTTCGCGATCAACTTTTATATTGATGAAATGATCGTTCATCAACTGTGCGGTTTGTTCATCCTCAAAACTTTCGTGTTCCATAACATGGCACCAGTGACAGGCGGAGTAGCCAATGCTAACCAATACCAACTTATCTTCTTTTTTAGCAAAGTCAAACGCTTCTTTGTTCCAGGCGTGCCAGTTCACTGGATTGTGAGCATGCTGCAGTAGGTAGGGACTTGTTTCGTTTATAAGAGAGTTGGTGTAATTCGAATACATCGTTTTTAATCAGGAGATTGAAGATATTAAACATGAATTGAAAAAAAGCTTGCCACCAAGCTCAAAAGCACCAAACCGCACTAAGTGTTTGCCAATAATTATTGTAGGGTTTTGCCGCGTAAATGATTAAGTAAATTTCATCAAATTATTTAGCGAGTTACCTGGGTTTTTAGTGGGGTTTGGTGCTTTTGTGTTTTGGTGGCATTTTGTTTATTAACCCAACCTGTAATTTGATTAATTTTCAACCGGCAGTAAAGAATATTTTTTCCCGTATTCCATCATCTGCTCCACAAAATCCATTGGGTACTCAATTTTTACATCAACAATCCGGGCGCCATCCACTACCGGTATTAATTTAGGCTGAATAAAACCGGCGTAGGGAGGAATATTCAACTTGTTATAACGTTCAAGGACTTCACTATGCAGAGCTTTGTCTATTTTAACACCATAATTTTCCACCAGGTCGTGTCCCGCTTTATAATCTCCTTCCGACTTAATGCGTTGTATTTCCCGCAGCAGATCCCCAAATAGTGAACGGAGTTTGTTGTAATCGTTAATGACAAAAAATGTTTTCCCATCTTTTTGTTTTTTCTCAACCACCTTTTCTTTCGAGCCTTTTTCCATAGCCCATTTGCAGATAAGTTGCCTGTTACGCATATGCGCTTCTTCGATCTCGTAGCCCAATTTTATACGCGACAATTGTATCATCAGGCCCCGTCCGATGTATTCGTCATAAGCCGCTTTGCCATATTCAAGTGAAGGCATTACGCCGATATCAATCAGTTTCTGATCCATTAGGTAATACAGGGCGACAAGGTCGGCGCGTGCTTCTTCTAAGGTGGAGGAGTAGTTTTTTAATGTTTCATGCGGCTGTCCAATACCCTTATTTATTTGACCTGAAGCATGTCCGATAACCTCGTGCATATCGGTATGAAGAATATCCGCAAAGGGCGCATATTTTTTTACACGTTCTTTAGTTAAATCGTCAAAATAAAATTCATCAACAATGCCTGATCCCGCCGAATGGTCAAGACTTTCAACAATATTGCCAAGGTTTACGGATTTGGAACCATGAGTGGCGCGTATCCATTCGTTGTTTGGTAAATTAATCCCGATCGCGCTTGAAGGCGCGGCATCACCGCATTCAACCACTACATTAATGACCTTGGCTGTAATGCCCTGTACATCTTTCTTTTTGTGACCATCCATAATAGGGGAGTGATCCTCAAACCATTGGGCCTGGTCGCCGATAGCTTTTATACGTTTACTGGCTTCCATATCTTTAATGGATACGACCGCTTCAAATGATCCTTTTTTTCCGAGCGGATCATCATACACTTCGATAAATCCGTTTACGACATCAATTACGGACTGTACATCTTTAACCCATGCAATATTGTAATCGTCAAAATCTTTCAGGTCGCCGGTTGTATAATAGTGGATGAGTTTATCCAATGCGTCTTTTTGTTCAGGGTTTTCGGCAAGGGCACTTGCTTTTTTCAGCCAGTAAACTATTTTTTCAATGGCTGCAGTGTACATGCCGCCAACCATCCATTTTTTTTCAATGATAGCGCCGTTCTGTTTTACCAGTTTTGAGTTAAGGCCGAGCATGAGGGGAGTCTTGGAGTCTTTGTCAGTCATTTTTTCGTAAAACGCAATGACTTCTTTTTGAGTAACACCTTCGTAAAAATTTACGGCTGATGAGGTGAGAAGATCATTTTTAGGATCGAGATTTACTTTTTTAGACGCAACAGTTGAGTCGAAGAGGATAGGGGTAATGCGTTCGATGAATTCAGCTGGTTTCTCAGTTCCTTTAAGAGGAAGTTTGGCCGTATTTGATCCTTTGATAAGTTCTGCAAAGTACTCTTTGCTTATTTCGGGAATGATCTTGTCGTTACTGTAGTGATGATGCATACCATTGGAAAACCAAAAGCGTTTGGCGTACACCAGGAATTTTTTATAGTCATCTGTGTTTTTATCACTCTTGAACGTACCAATGATCGTTTCAATGGTTTTACGGATCGTTAAGTTATACTTGTAGTTTTGATCAAAGTATATATCACGGCCGCACAAAGCAGCTTCATATAAGTAATACACCATTTCTTTTTGTTTCAACGTAAGCTCGTTAAAGCCGGGTACGTTGTATCGCAATATGCGCAGGTCGGAGAACTGTTCAACCTGGTAAACGAAATTCGAATCAATAACCGGCGCCTGAGTTGTTTTCGTGCTGTCTTGTGTTTCAGTGGCTTGCTTAATATTGTTTCCGCATCCTGTTGCAATAGCCAGAGGAAGTATAAGGCCTGCAATTTTCAATAGGTTCATAATTGTTTATTTAAATAGTGGTACACGTTGTTTATTATCAATAGGGAATTTCTTTCTGTAAAAAAACTTGCCGGCTTTAATATTGCCTTTAATACTGATATTGGCTGTTTTGCTCGTTGCCATAGATAATAAGCCACTCAGCCCACCCCCGTTTAACAGGTTATCAAATTTTCCAGCGACAACAAAAGTGTAAGTTTCTTCGGTGTTTGGTTTTATCCTGATCTTCTTTTTCAGTCTTCCTTTACCCAGGGAATTATCATTCATCATTACATCAACATTGCTCCTGTATATTTTAAACCCGATCTTATTCGGATTATTGATCCGCACATCAATTTCGGCTTCTATACCATCCTTGTCCATTTTTGAAATACGTGTCTGTTCAATTTTGGAAACTTTTACATCTTTCCATTCGGTGCAGGAAGTGAAGAGTAATGTTGTGGTGAAGAAAACAGTTTGGAAATATTTCATAAAAAGCTTTTCATAAAAATTTTAAGTTGGCAAATTGCAGTTTGTAGTTGGCAATCATTGTCTTTTGCCAACTGCCCATTGCCCACTTTTTAACTTCTGCAAACTGCCAACTTTTTACTTCCTGCTCATCTCCGCGTAATTCTTAAAGAACAAGGGAATAGTTTCAATGCCTTTGAAGTAGTTAAAAACACCGAAGTGTTCGTTAGGTGAGTGGATAGCATCTGTGTCTAACCCGAAGCCCATTAAAACCGATTTCAGTCCAAGTACACTTTCAAACAATGCAACGATCGGAATGCTTCCGCCACCGCGAGTAGGAATTGGTTTTTTACCAAACGTTTCTTCCATGGCTTTGCTCGCCGCTTTAAATGCAATTGAATCAGCTGGTGTAAGAACAGGTTCTCCTCCATGATGGGTTGTTACTTTTACTTTTACTGATTTCGGGGCGATTGATGCAAAATGTTTGGTGAAAAGTTCCGCGGTCTTTTCTGAATTTTGCCCCGGCACCAGGCGCATACTTATTTTAGCGGATGCTTTTGAAGGTAAAACTGTTTTAGCGCCTTCTCCGGTATAGCCGCCCCAGATTCCGTTTACATCCAGTGTAGGACGGATGCCGGTGCGTTCGATAGTAGAATAGCCTGTTTCACCATGTATATCATTGATCGCAAGATCTTTTTTATAATTCTCTAAATTGAAAGGAGCTTTGGCCATTTCGGCCCTCTCTTCTTTACTAAGCTCCATAACATCATCATAAAAACCGGGGATAGTGATATGGTTGTTCTTATCTTTCATTGACGCGATCATTTCGCATAATATATTGATCGGGTTGGCAACAGCTCCGCCATAAACTCCCGAATGCAGGTCACGGTTAGGGCCGGTTACTTCAACTTCCATATAACACAGTCCGCGCAGGCCAACATCAATGGAGGGCGTATCATTACCAAGAATAGATGTGTCGGAAATTAAAATGACATCACCTTTCAGGCGTTCTTTATTATCTTTTAAGAATTGACCAAGATTAGCCGAGCCAACTTCCTCTTCTCCTTCAATCATAAATTTTACATTGCAGGGCAGGCTGTTTGTTTTGAGCATGGTCTCGAACGCCTTTACGTGCATGTACATTTGGCCCTTATCATCACACGAGCCACGGGCGTATATCTTCCCGTCTTTTACAACAGGTTCAAAAGGAGGGGAGGTCCATAAATTGATCGGATCAGCAGGTTGAACATCATAATGCCCGTATACTAATACGGTGGGTAATTTGGGGTCGATCATTTTTTCGCCATAAACCACGGGGTATCCGGCAGTTTCGACCAACTCCACTTTATCGGCTCCTGCCGCGATCAGTTTCGCTTTCACGGCATCGGCCATTTTTAAAACATCGGGTTTGTATTTGCTGTCGGCGCTTACAGAAGGTATGCGAAGGAGTTCAAGCAGTTCGTTAAGAAAACGCTGCTCATTGGTTTTAATATATTCTTTTGTTTCGCTCATTGCGGACGTGTTTACTGTGCTCATAGGTTTTAAATTTAGAACCCGAAATTAAGTAATAAATAGCAATTTTGATGCTAATTCGGCAGGTGATTTATCGGTCAAATTACTTTGAACTTGAGCTGCTTTATATTACATTTAAATCAAAGCGATTTAATCGTAATTCAACTCTCATGTCATTATTCAAATTGATAACAGGCGCTGTTGCTGGTATTGTTATTTCTGCGACTTCAATAACAGCGCAAACGGAGCAATATTCACGTGTAAAGATATATGCAGACGATAATGGTTTAAAGCGATTGGCGGAAGCCGGGGTGGGTTTTGATCATGGTGAGTATAAAAGGGGGCAGTATTTTATTTCCGACTTTTCCGCTTCCGATATTTCAATATTTAAATCCCTTGGAGCAAAATACGAGATTCTTATCAATGATGTTTCTCAATATTATGTTCAGCAAAATATATCCAGTGCTACTCAAAAAGTGTCGGGTGGTGTTGCATCAAATGCCTGTGGAAAAATATCTGATTTCCAGACACCTGTAAATTTTAAACTGGGTTCAATGGGCGGATTTTATACTTACGCCGAGCTATTGGCCAATCTTGATACAATGGCTGCAAAATTTCCGTCTGTTTTTAAAGCCAAAACCGCTATCGGTTCCGCCACCACTGTTGGCGGAAGATCACTTTATTATGTAAAAATTTCAGACAATCCCAATGTTGATGAGTCTGAACCCGAATTGCTTTATACAGCCCTTCATCATGCGCGTGAGCCGGCCTCTGCTTCACAGGTCATTATGTATATGTATTACCTGCTGGAAAATTACAATACAAACCCTGAAGTGAAATTCCTGGTTGATAACACTGAAATGTATTTTGTTCCCTGCATTAATCCTGATGGTTATATACACAATCAAACTACGAATCCTAATGGTGGCGGAATGTGGAGAAAAAATCGCCGTAATAATGGGGATGGAACTTATGGCGTTGACTTAAACCGCAACTATGGTCAGTCATGGGGGTATGATAATTCTGGTTCATCCGGTAATACCAACTCAGATACATACCGTGGTGCTTCGGCTTTTTCCGAGGCTGAAACGCAGATCATAAAACAGTTTTGTGAAAGCCGGCAGTTCAAATTGGCTCTTAACTATCATACCTATAGTAACCTGTTGATCTATCCCTGGGGCTATAAAAGTGATTTTTTCACGCCCGACTCAACTGTTTATAAAGCTTACGCAAAGGAAATAACCCGGGAGAATAATTATAGATATGGCACCCCCAATCAGACTGTGGCGTATGTTGCCAATGGTAGCTCTGATGATTGGATGTATGGGGAGCAGGGAACAAAAGCAAAGATACTTGCCATGACACCCGAAGCGGGTGCAGTGAATGATGGTTTTTGGCCGGCGCAGAATCGGATTGTGGATATATGTAAGGAGAACATTGCGCAGAATTTACATTTTGCCGAACTGGCGGTAAAATATGCTGTGGTAAGGCAGCAATCTCCAAAAATTGTAAGTAAACTATCAAATTATTTGGTGTATGATATTCAGCGCTTGGGTCTTGATAGTCCTGCTACTTACACTGTTACTTTAACACCGGTTACGTCTAATATTATTTCCGCAGGCAGCCCTAAATCATATTCAACATTAAAGCGCATTGAACAGCGTACAGATTCGATCTCTTATTCATTAATTACAGGAGTTACAGATGGAGATAAATTAATTTTTGTTCTTTCGGTAAATAATGGTTCATATATAATAAGAGACACCATTACTAAAATTTATGGAATGCCGGTTACTACCTATGCGACAGATGCCGGTTCATTGGTCGACTGGACTTCGCCCGGCTGGGGAACCAGTACAAGTGTTTACCATTCAGCTCCATCATCCATTACAGACAGTCCTATTGGTAATTATCCGGATGGGACCATGCAAAATTATTGGGTAAGTTCCATTGAACAATCGAAGACGGTTAACTTAACGGATGCAGTTTATGCTGAAATGACTTTTTGGGCCCGCTGGGCGATTGAAGCGAATTACGATTATGTGGAAGTAAATGCCTCTTCCGATGGTGGAGCAAACTGGTCGCCTTTATGTGGTAAGCATACCATTCCCGGTAATATAGCACAGGACCCCAACAATCCTGTTTATGATGGATACCAATATACATGGGTTAAAGAATCAATTGATCTGAGCGATTATATTGGCCAGAATATTTTAATAAGATTTACATTGGTTGCCGATCCGGGGACAAATTACGATGGATTTTATTTTGACGACCTGGATATTGTGAAGATCGTACCCAAACCTTTAGGGGTAAATATGGCCGCGCAAATCAACTCTTTTATAGCAGTTCAGATTTACCCGAACCCTGTTAATGAATCGGCTAAAGTTAATTTTATGCTTCCTCAAAATGTTGCTGCAGCCAATTTAGTTCTGTACGATGCTTTGGGCAGGATGGTTGATGATAAGCAATTGCTTGCGGACCAATCGGGTGTTACAATCAGTACGCAAAGACTAAGTCCCGGAGTGTATTATTATCAGCTTGTTGCTGGAGGTCAGTATTCTGAAATGAAAAAGATGGTGGTGGTAAGGTGATTATGCCAAAGCTTTTTGCTGAGCTTTTTCACGCAGGATTTCTAGTAGGGGTTTGTTTTGTATTTTACTTTCTATCCAGGAAATGAAATCAAAGAATGACCCTCCGGCTTCCGGAAAAAATGCTGATTTGGGAGGCAACCGAAGTAATTCATTTTTCCATTTTTCAAAGACTTTCTTTTCCTCCTTTTTATTGGCTGCTTCGGAAATATTTCGTTCAAAATAATTCAAAATACATTTGTCGTAGTCTGAAATTGTGCCATTAACTTTAATCAAATGGCGTTGCGCTGATTTTGATAAGTATGGCAAAGGTTCGCGTTTGTTCAGTTCGAAATTAATTATGAGCATTAATAATCGGGCGTATTGTTGAATGTCTATTCTGTTACTATTATTTGATGCGATAACTTTATTTACAAAACCCAAAGCTTCTTTAAATTGTGCTAACAAAAAATGCGCAGTAATTAGATTTCCATGGAGGATAAGAATGGTAATAGAACTTGAGGCTTTGTAAGCAGCACTTATTTTCAATTCTGCCCATGTTTGCAGTGCTTTTTTTGGGTCTGGCACTTTTAATTGGATAGAAATGTAAGTGCCAAAGAGAATAGCTAATACCGACATCAGTTTTTCGGTCTTTTCAGCCGGAGGAAGCGATTGAACAAATTGTTGTGCCTTTTTAAAATAATTTTCCGATTCATTCTTATTACCCAAAGCTGAAAGACTGATAAGTATATCATTCAGCCCGCCCAGGTAATTTATTTTACGGTTTATTAGCTTTAATTTATCCTTTTCAAGAAAACATATCCAGGCCTTTTGCCCATTGTATATATCCTCAGTTATCTCGTTAAGTAACATCGCACAGCGGAATTTAATTGAGTAAAAATATTTTAACGATTCGTAGGTGATTGCGCTGGTAGAATTTTGCAATAAAGGATGCCGGAGTATCTGCCTCAGCGCATCAACACTATCATTAATCATTTCACCTGAATGTGTACGTTCTATGGGTTCAATTTGAAGTGATAAGTTTTCGTATTCGGTAATATTATCGAGACATTTTACATATTCTCGTTTTTTATCAATTTCTTTTTTGATGTAACTCTCAAATACTGCGGCATCTGATTTTAAAAACAGAATTCTTTGTTCCAGTCTTGAAATACTGAGCAAATATTCATAGTATTCATAGTCATAAGCTATTTTTTTCGCTTTCAACAAAAGCTTAGATGCAAGGTCCAACAGTTTCTTATCGAGTAATACATAAATACGATTGATCAATTGTTGCAGTTGAACCACTTCGTTCATGTCGGAATGAAAATCTGTCAGGCTTTTTAATATGACTTCGGTAACACGCCTTTTGGACTCCTTAATATTGTTATTAAACCCTGCCCTTTTAAGGTTCGATTTCAGTAAATTGTCGTTGTATACCTTCATTTTATCAAGTACATTAAACATTTTAATGTAACCCGATGACAAGGTGCTGTCCCTTTTTTTCGCGCTAAATGCTTTAAAATAGACCTTTTCCTGGGTGGTGAGTGATTTTATAAGTAAGAATAATTCATCTGATGAGGTTTTCATTTTCAATGATTTATCTCACTAATGTAAGCATTTAACAAGTTTAAATCTATTCGACAATTTATAAATATTGGGTAACTTACCATCACGATAGCTTGCTTTTTGAATAATATTGATTTGATTTGTGGAGCACGATTAGCTACACTTGCATTGGATTACTACCATTTATTCTCATGGCATCAATGAAACAAAAGGATTATGCATTACAAAAATTGAAGATAATTTTTTTCATAAAATTACTTACCGTTGTCGTTGGCAGCAGCTTAGCCCAAAGTAATATGGTAGCGGGAAGTAAGCAAAATGATCCACGGATGCAAGGTGCCAGGCCTTCTATTAGGGGAAATGGACTATGCTTTACTCCCAACAAAGGCCAAATTGCCGATAGGAACGGCAAGCTTTGCCCTGATGTATTATACAAAGGTGATGACGGTGGAACTGATATATACTTGCGAAAAACCGGCATAAGCTATGTACACAATAACATGGGCGAAGTACAGCACGAAATTGATGAACAGGTGGAGGAATTAATAAAAGCCGGCATTATAACTGAAGCCGACGAACACAAAAGGAAAGAAGAGTTAATGCAAAAGGAAAGCATAAAAGTACACCGAGTTGATATGGACTTTGCCAACTGCCTGCCTGCCGGCCAGGCAGGCAATGAAAACATAAAACAGCTAAATGAAGCCGAAGTAGATGGCTATACCAATTACTATTACGCCCACTGCCCACAAGGAATAACCAATGTAAAACAATACAACAAAGTAACGTATAAAAATATTTACAAAGGCGTTGACGTATGCTATTATGGCGAGAAGCAAAATGGAATTAAGTACGACCTTATCGTACACCCACATGCGGATCCCAACCAAATAAAACTAAACTGGAAAGGCGCGAAAAGCATGCACCTTAACCACGATGGCAATTTAGTTATTAAAACAAGCGTAAATGAGTTTTACGAATCTATTCCAAAGGTTTACCAAAACATTAACGGAAAAATCATTAATGTAAAAGCCCGATATGTGCTAAATGGCACAACAGTGAACTTTGAACTTGGAACCTGGAACCCGACACTCCCCTTAGTCATTGACCCCTGGGCCACTTATTATGGGGGAATGGGTACAGAGATGAGCGGTGGCATCGATACCGATAATTTGGGAAATGTGCTTATTACAGGACATACTTATTCTCCCAGCTTTCCTGTAATTGCTGGAGGCTATAGCCAACCATTTGGTGGGATGCAAGATGTTTTCGTCGTGAAATTTAGTACTATCGGCACTCCCTTGTGGTCAACTTTTTATGGTGGCGGCAGCGATGAGTCTGGTAATGACATCGCATCGGACAATGCTAACAATATATACATTACCGGAACTACTTCATCTCCCACATTTCCTGTTTTTGCCGGAGGTGGATATTCCCAATTATTTAAAGGGATGCAGGATATTTTTATTGTGAAATTTAATTCTGCCGGGATTCGTTTAAACGCAACGTTTTATGGCGGAAGTTCATTTGACACAGGCGAGGGTATTGACATTGATAATAATGGCAATATATTTATAACAGGAACTACCGGTTCATTCGATTTCCCAATTCTAACTCCAGGCGCTGCATACGCGCAGCCATTAGGATTTATTGATATTTTCGTTGTGAAATTTGACAATACAGGAACTCTAATATGGTCAACTTTTTATGGGGGTGGCGGAGCCGATGATGGCACAAGCATCGCCACAGACATTACAGGTAATGTATTTATTACAGGGTCTACTGAAGATAATAGTTTTCCGATCTTTGCAGGGACAGGCTATATTCAGGGTTGTCTTGCTTTTCTACATACTGTCGTTATAATAAAATTTGATAATGGAGGTGTTCGTCAATGGGCCACCTGCTATGGAGGAAGTGGTGTTCGGGATGATAGCTCTGATATTACGATAGACAATGCCAATAATGTGCTTATTTCTGGGACAACTCTTTCTGCTGATTTTCCAGTCCTTCCGGCAGGTGGATATTCTCAGCCATATGGAGGAATGGGTGATGCATTTGTAGCGAAGTTTAATAATTTGGGCGTTCTTTTATGGGCAACATTTTATGGCAGCACACAGGCTGAATTTGGATTTGGGGGTGTTGCCACAGATTTGAATAATAATATTTACCTGCTTATGGAACCTGAAGATATGGCTGTTCCTGATCTAGTTGATCCTTGTTCATATCAACAGGTATTTAACGGAGGTGCGACTGCAACATTTCCAGAAGATCAGTTAATTGTTAAATTTAATTCTGTCGGAAAAAAAGTATGCGCAACATATTTAGGAGGTACAGGACACGATGATCTTGATGGATACCCATATGGTGCAGGCGGAATAGCCATTTTTGGGAATTCATTATACATTACAGGTTTTACTGATGGCGGATATCCAGTTACACCAGGAGCCGCGCAAACTGTTTTTGGCGGAGGTTATGATGTCTTTGTTACTTCCTTATGCACCAACATTTGTGAGGGCAAGATACTTGCTTTAGATTATACTGCAAACACAACAAGTGTATGTGCAAATGCACCCGTTACATTTACCCCATCAGTATCCAATTCCTGTGATCTTACAGGTTACACTTACCAATGGACATTTTCTGGTGGAACCCCATCCACTTCTACTGCTGTAACCCCAACAATTACATTTTCCGATATAGGTACGCATGATGTTCAGTTAACTGTTACAACTCCCTGCAAAACTGCGAACCTTACCAAGTCAGCCTCTGTTACGTCTTGCGGTGGCATAACTGCCAATGTAAACTCTGCAACACTATGTAGTGGGGCAACACCATGCCCAACCCTAACAGCAACAGGTGGCAGTGGTACTGCACCATATACTTATTTATGGTCACCAGGCACAGGGCTAAGCGCAACAACCGGAAGCTCAGTAACCGCCTGCCCAATAACCACTACCAATTATACCGTAACTGTAACAGATAATACAGGAACAACTGCTACATCAACAGCAGTAGTTACAGTAAATTCAGCCGTAACACCAACATTTAATAGCGTAGCAGCCATTTGCGCAGGCGCAACACTCGCATCACTACCAACAACAAGCAACAACGGCATAACAGGCACTTGGAGTCCTGCGCTAAATAATACCACCACTACCACCTATACATTTACACCAACAGCCGGGCAATGCGCTAACACTGCAACATTAACCATTGCAGTAAATACAAGCGCTACCCCGACATTTAATAGTGCAGCAGCCATTTGTTCAGGAGCCACATTGGCTGCATTACCAACAACAAGTAACAACAGTATAACAGGTACCTGGAGTCCTGCACTAAATAATACTGCAACTAATACCTACACATTTACACCAACCGCCGGGCAATGCGCTAATACTGTAGCATTAACCATTGTAATTAACCCCACAGTTAACGTAACAACAACCCCAACCCACATAACATGCAATGGCTTGGGTAACGGAAGCGCAATAGCCAGTGGCAGTGCGGGAACGGGGGTGTATACGTATAGTTGGAGTACTTTGGTTTCAGGCTCAACGGTTTCAGGTTTGACAAGTGGTAGTTATTCTGTTACAGTTACTGACTCAAAAGGCTGCACCTCAATATCTACAACTACAATACTTGTACCAGCACCCTTGATTGGCCAATTTACCAAAGGCACCGCCAACTGCATTGGTTGTAGCTGCAAAGAATGGATAATGGTAAATGCTTTAGGTGGCACAAGCCCTTACACTTATTTGTGGCCGGATGGATATACCAAGAGGTATAAAAATCAACTTTGCCCGGGAAATTATAAAATAAATATTACTGATAAAAATGGATGTAGTGTGAATGTTAATTTGATTACACCTTGAGGTTCTTAGTTGTTGGTTGACATTTGACAGTTTGTGATTCACCAACAACTGACAACCAATAACCAATAACATTTTTCATTACGCCCAAACCTTTGTCCCTTCACTGCAATTCGAGCAGATATCAATTTCTTTGCGTGATCGCAAAACAGCCGAGCGGAATTTTGTATAAGCAGGATTTTTCCAGAGCTCTTTAAATGGCAGTTGTTTCAGGTCGCCCATCTGGTGCTGAGCGTCTTTATCAAAACAACAGGGCACTACCAATCCATCCCAGGTTATAACTGTTGAGCTCCATAATCTCCAGCAATGATTATTCAGCGTATTTTTTATTTCGTACGTTCCGTCATTTTGTTTTTTGTAACGGGAATACTTTTCATTTGCGGGAATTAATGAATGTCCATTTTTGTGATCATACACCTGTGCTGTTTTAAAGCGCACTTCATCAACTCCAAGCTCTTTGGCCAATTGTTTTATTTCTTCTGTTTGATGCTCATTAGGCTTTACAACCAGGAACTGAAAAATAACATGAGGGGTTTTTGAGTTTAATTCCCTTTTCCACTTAATTATGTTTTTTGTTCCTTCAATTACTTTTTCCAGGTTGCCTCCCACACGATAGGACTGATAGGTTTCCTGCGTTGTCCCGTCGATAGATATGATCAGGCGATCTAATCCGGATTCTATAGTTTTTTTTGCATGCTCATCATCCAGGTAATGTGCGTTAGTGGAAGTAGCAGTATATATTTTTTTTGAGGAAGCATACTTCACCATATCTAAAAATTGCGGATTCAGATAAGGTTCGCCCTGGAAATAAAAAGTGAGGTAATACGTGTTTTTATATAATGCATCAATGGTTTGTTTGAAAAAATCCTGCGTGAGCATTCCTGTCGGCCGGGTGAATTCGCGTTTGCCGCTGGGGCATTCGGGGCAGCGCAGGTTACACGATGTTGTAGGTTCAATAGCTATACTGATCGGCAATCCCCATTGAAAAGGTCTTAATGTGAGTTTTGAAAGATAATAACCAGAAGTTACCTTCGCCGCATTAATGCCGCGTGTAAAGGTGAGTTTTGATAGGAGGTTTATGTTGTCTGTAAACGACATGTGTTAAAGCTAATAAAAAATTAACTCAAAGTTTTACTATTTCGCTTTCAACAAAAAGCCCCCTCAATTACGAGGAGGCTCTTGTTTACTCTGGCAAAATGCTATCGTCAGCTTCAAATTTATTTTTTGATTTATTTATTGCCCTCTGCCAACTGCCAATTGCTTTCTACCTTATTACATTCACTTGTTTTATTATCCTCTCTTGCGAAGTCGTAACTGATAGGTAATACGTACCAGCAGGTAAAGTTTGCGCATCAATCACAACTTTATTGCCAATTGCATTCGTTTGCGACCAAACCGTTTCGCCGATAATATTTACCAGTTTTAATTCTTTAACATCAGCATTATTAAGTTCGAGATTAATTAATCCCGATGCAGGATTTGGATAAATACGAACTGCAGCATCAGCCTTGTATTTGTTAATGCTCATTGGGTCTGCATTTTCAACAACAACGGAGCTCGATACTACATTAAGAGGGATCAATGTTTCATCATTACTTATTGCTTTTATCTGAACCGCATCAAGTGTAAGTGTTTTGTAAATTTTTGAAGCTGCTTTCAGGGAAATATCATCTTTCATAGTTATGCTCAGATCGCCGATCTTGCCAAATCCTGAAATATTTGTATGATCGATACGGGTAATACCTACGTCCAGACGTCCCATTGAACCAAAGTTTTTAGTTATGTAGATCAGATCTGTGCCGTTTGTGCCTAACCACGAGCCATTAAGCGACAAACTTAATTTTGTTGTGTCAACTATTTTCGGATCGTAAGTAATGCTAAAGGCTAAGCCATAAACGCCGTTTGCCTGGTTAGTATTTGAACCTAATGATATTGGTACATTAACTGTTGTTCCCGATAAAGCCGTGTCAGTCGGAATCGAGAAAGCCAGATCAGGCAGGCCGTTTATATATTCGGGGTTTGCTAATTTAAGCGCATGGGTTAAACCGTAGTTTTGTTTAACTGCAGTTGTGTCAGAGGCATTAATTGTGCCGTTGCCGTTGCAGTCAACATGTTTATAGTTTGTTCCATTAGTTAATGAATTCGACCAATTTGAAGCTCCACCCTGTCCACCCCAATAAATTGATGCGCCGGGCCGGCCAGATCCAGTTGATCCATAACCAACTCCTATTGCGAGGATATCATTGTTATTGGCTATAAGGTCTCTGTTTGCATCACCTGGCCATACTAAATTGCAAGAGTCATCAATAAAAGTAGTAGCTGTCCCACTGCACCCGTTATTATCGGTTACGGTAACCATATAACGTCCGCTATCAAGAGTACTGATAGCCTTAGTAGTTGCGCCATTATTCCAATTATAAGTATAAGGTCCAGACCCTATGTTTGGAATGATATTCGCACTTCCATTACTTGCTCCACATGAAGGGCTGATGGAAGAGATGAAACCGGCATTGTTCCCAGCGCCGCTTAGTAACACTGTAATTACAGCTGTTTCAGTAGCAGTAGAGCCTACTGCATCAGTTACCGTTACTGTATAAGTTGTGGTTGTACCCGGGCACGTGTTAATATTTTGTGTAGTGGCTCCATTGCTCCAATTATAGTAATGTGGAGTAGTTCCTCCCGCAGTAACCAATTGAATTGTACCGCAATTCCCCGGACAAATATTAGGATTAGTAACGGTTAATACCAGAGGTTGAGCATTTAATGCAGAGCACGTTAAAATATAAAATGTTAACCCGCCCGTGAGAGCGATTATCGCTTGTCGCAATCTGCTTTTGGAATATACAATGTTATTCCTTTCGTTGTTGTTTTTCATTTTTCGATTTGTTAAGTTAATTAATTCCATTTGTTTTTTAGTATTTGTTTGCTTTTCATTTTGCTTATTTAATGTGAGCCAATTGTACACTTGTTTCACGATACAAATATGAGGGGACTTACTTGTTAAATAAATTACATTTATTTATATTTGTGAATATTATTATTTATATATAAATAATATAAATAATTAATAATCAATATTTTATATATCAATACTTATTTAAAAAATAGTTAATTGAATAATTCAAAACTAATAGAATTGTATAAAAGCCTTGATTCTATTGAGAAAAGACGGTTCAGGGAATACATCGAATCACCTTTTTTCAATTCAAACAACTCTGTTGTAAAACTTAATAGATATATATTGGATTCTGTTGGTGCTGATAAGGATAATGAGCCCGACAAAATAAGGGCGTATTATTATTTATTCGGGAAAGAAAATTACAACGATCAAAAAATAAGAGATGTGATGAGTTTCCTGATGCGCCACCTCGAAGCTTTTGTTTCGTATTTAAAATTTGAGAAAGATGAATTATTGCAGAAGGAACTGTTGATGGTTGAATTACGTGAAAGAAACCTCGATAAACATTTCATAAGCAATACAAATGAGTATTTAAAAAAGATACAGGAGAAAAAACTTAATGATTCAGATTATTTTTATGAGAGGTATACATTGGAAGGAGAGCGCGATCATTATTTTATGACAAAGGAAGTTCGTAAAAGTAATGAGAGCCTGCAGCAAAAGTCCGACAGTTTAGATGCTTTTTATCTCTCAGAAAAGCTGCATAGTTTATGCGAAATGGTGAACCGGAAAAATATTATTGCCGCAAATTATAATTTGAACATGCTGGATGAGTTGCTTGCCTATATAAGCAAGCACATTAAGATATTTCAATCTATTCCTGCCATATATATATATTATAAGATATTATTAAGTCTTTTGGAAGAAGAAGTCCCGCAACATTTTATAGAATTAAAACATTCGCTTGAGAAACATTTCAAAGAATTCTCAAAAGATGAAGCAAGGCAAATGTTTGATTATGCGCAAAACTATTGCATAAAGAAGATCAATAATGGCAAACAGGAATATGTTAAGGAAATATTTTCTATTTACGAGTCGTTATTAGAGAGCGAAATAATATTTGTCGATAAATATTTGTCACAATGGGATTACAAAAACATTGTTTCTATTGGTGTAAAGCTTGAAAAATATGATTGGACAAAGACCTTTATTGAAAAATATAAGGATCGCATTGCGCCTGAGTTCAGGCAAAATGCGTACGAATACAACCTTGCTGTGTACTATTACAATAAGAAGGATTATAAAAGCGCGCTTAAATTATTGCAACGGGTTGAATTCACGGATGTATATTATCATATTGGGGCGAAATCCATGCTGCTTAAAATATATTATGAGATGAATGAAGTAGAGCCATTTTATTCTCTCATCGATGCGTATAAAATATACTTGGTAAGAAATAAAAAGATATCCATCTATCAACGCAAGGGCCACCAGCATTTAGTGAAGTATACCAGGCAAGCTTTCGATTTAAAATTACGGAACTCATCAGCTTCAAATACGGCTTACGAAAAGGCAGTTAAAAAATTAAAAAGCCGGATTATAACCAATCAAAATGACGCGAACCTTACCTGGTTGTTGGAAAGGGTGGAGGAGTTGTAGTTGATTAACCTTGAACTTGGAACCCGGACCTTTTCTTAATACAACAAATTTTTATTCGCCCAGATAATATCCTTTACTCTCGCCTTCAACGCTTGTCCCGCGTTCAGTATCATTGCGGGGCTTGGAGGGAAGGGGGCAGGCCCGGAACCCAATCTGGATTTAGTTTCAGGCTTTAGGGCGTTAAGGTCGCCTTCGGCTCTCGATGCGTGGTTCTCAAAAATATTTTCGGCTACTATATTTTCCGCTTTTATAAGCTGCTGGGTATTATTGTTTATATAATCAAGTGTGCCGGTAATGACCGCCTTTTTCAATTGGTGAATTTCGTTCACTTTGCAAAAAATAGTTTTTGTTTTAGGTAATTTAAGATCGTTTCCGGATGTATCTTTTCTTACGTTTCCTTTTGCATCCAACAGGTATTGAAACCCATCGGGCACTTCTTTCGATTCTACAAAGGAATTTTCTTTCACTTGTTCAGGACTCACATCGATCACTTTCATGTTTACCCAAATCGTGTAATCATATTTTCTTCCTTCAACAGCTTTCACATCGTATTGCAGCCAGGTCCGATTCAATTCCTGGAGGGTTATTTTTGTTAATTCATCTTCAAAATTTGCAGGCAAAGGAATACCCGATCTGTTCTGCATTTTATAAAGCACGTAACTTACCCCCATTGCATAAGCGCGTTTGATCTGATCGTTTACATCTTTGTAATTCGGATAAAGGGATTGTACATTTCTTAATTTTTCATAGGCATTGCGTGAATCCGAACGTGTGCCCTTTTCAAGCAGTTGCATCGCGGCGGCATAATCGTACTCGGCGGTTTTTTCTTTGGCAGTGATAAGCTCCGCATTCACATCAATAAATTCAAAGTTCGCGTTACGGTTTTGTGATTTAATGAACAAAGGCAGAAGCGGCCTTACAACATTCTGACGATTATTGATCTGCATATAAATAAGGTAAATGTCATTCCAGTTCTCAGGGCGTCCTTCCTGTTTCAGAAAGTTGATCCGGGAATTGTCTCTCGCCGCGGCTTTTTTGAACGCTTCTTCAAGAGTAAGTATTTGCTTTTCGTTCTTCTTATCCTTGATCAATTTTCGGGTGGCGAGACCAATAGCGGCATCGTAATTACCGCTGTTGAGCAATTTTTTTGAATTCTGGCAGGAAACAAAAAGTATCCCGAGAGCAAGTAATGAAATGTAAAATCGGTTCATAAAATCAACTATTTAATGTTCGGATTTCAAATATTGGGCCAATTTAGATTCTTAAAATAAGCACAATTTGGCAAGTATTTTAACATAAGCGTATATATCTGCAAAAAAACACCTTTTTCCTGATAATGACCCCATAAAACACGTAATTTTAGTTCTTTATCTCTATTTAATATGTGGGTTGCAGATAGGAGCGATATTGAATCAGGCGTATAAGAAGTATGATCAGCAGTTTTTTAATGGTCGCAGTTTTAATTTGCAGTGCATGGAAGTTAGTAATCAGAATGGCGATGTAAAAGATCAGGCCGGATACTTTCGACAATTATTTTAAAAGAGAAAATAGAGGAACCATAATATACAGGATAAAAAAATGAAGGGAATTATATTAGCCGGGGGCTCAGGAACCCGTTTGCATCCGCTCACCCTTGCCGTGAGCAAGCAGCTAATGCCGATCTACGATAAACCTATGATCTATTACCCATTGTCGGTATTGATGATGGCGGGCATTAGGGACATACTTATCATATCTACGCCTTTAGACCTGCCAAACTTCGAGCGCTTGTTAGGCGATGGCAAAAGTCTTGGGTGCAGTTTTAACTATGCGGTGCAGGAAATTCCGAACGGACTGGCACAGGCTTTTGTTATAGGTGAAAAGTTTATCGGAAAAGATAAGGTTGCCCTTATCCTGGGTGATAATATTTTTTTTGGAAGCGGCCTGCAAACGCTGCTTCGCGAGAATAATGATCCCACAGGAGGTGTTGTATTTGCTTATCACGTATCAGATCCTGAGCGTTATGGAGTTGTTGAGTTCGATAAGGATAATAAAGCATTATCCATTGAAGAGAAGCCCAAAAAACCCAAATCAAACTTTGCTGTGCCAGGCTTGTATTTTTACGACAATTCGGTTATTGAAATAGCGAAACAACTAAAGCCAAGTGGGCGCGGTGAGTATGAAATTACCGATGTGAACAAACATTATTTGAGTACTGGCAGGCTGAAAGTGGGGATCCTTAACCGCGGTACAGCCTGGTTGGATACCGGAACTTTTTCATCATTGATGCAGGCATCACAATTTGTTCAGGTCATACAGGAACGCCAGGGTTTGCGCCTCGGATGTATAGAGGAAGTTGCATTCCGGATGGGTTATATTGGAAAAGACCAGCTTCGCAAATTGGCTGAGCCATTGATAAAAAGCGGTTATGGTACATATTTGTCGGATATAATTGAACAATAAATTAAAGGGAATGAAATAGCCATCATGCCAAAAGGCGTGACCAACTGAAAATGAACCTGTGTGCCGATAGGCATTTGACAAACAGTAACTTATATACAAATGAATACAACAGTATTAACTAAAATACTTGTGACCGGTGGCGCAGGCTTTATTCCAAGCTGCCTTGTTGAGAAGCTTGCTGAGAACGAACAGAATTTTGTGGTTATCGTGGATAATCTGCTTACCGGCAGTTTGGATAAGATCCCTGTTTCAAAACATGGTAATATTAAATTTATAAAATGTGATGTAAATAATTTCAATGAGATATCAGCGGTGTTTCGCTCTTATTCATTTGATTTTGTTTTTCATTATGCGGCTCTTGTTGGTGTTAAACGTACACTTGAAAGTCCTGTTAAAGTACTGGATGATATTAATGGAATACGAAATATACTGGAATTGTCGAAAAATACCAGTGTGAAGCGGGTGTATTATTCATCGTCTTCTGAAGTTTATGGAGAGCCGGTGGAATATCCGCAGAATGAAGATACAACTCCTTTAAATTCACGTTTGCCCTATGCAATTGTTAAAAATGTAGGCGAAGCATTTTTGAGATCTTATAAAAAGGAATTTGGGTTAGACTATACCATCTTCCGCTTCTTCAACACCTATGGCCCAAAACAAAGTAAAGACTTTGTGGTGTCAAAATTTATCTCAAAAGCGCTTAAAAGTGAAGATATTCCCGTCTACGGTGATGGAAGTCAAACCCGGACATTTTGTTTTATCAATGATAATATTGAGGCAACTACCAATGCGTTTTATAACAATAAATATGTAAATGATGTTTTAAATGTCGGAGGAGAAACGGAAGTGCCAATCGTTCAGTTGGCGCAATTAATCATTAAATTAACGGACTCAAGATCAAAAGTTGTTCATTTACCGGCACTCGAAGAGGGTGACATGACACGCAGAAGACCCGACATTAGTAAAATGAAGACTTTGCTAAAGGAGCCGATGAAGCCGTTAGAGGAAGGTTTGAAAATTGTCATCGGAAATACACGCTACATACTTTAACTTGAACCCGACACAACAATTCTGGCAGCTTATTAATTCAGGGGTTGAAAAATTTTGCAGCAGCCTTAATGGTCAGCCTGTTGAATTATACGAGCCATTAAAATACACCTTGTCGCTTGGCGGTAAACGTATGCGCCCGCTGCTTAGCCTGCTTGCATGCGACCTGTTTGATGGCAATGTGAGTGATGCATTAAATCCCGCTCTTGGTATTGAATTGTTTCACAACTTTTCATTGATCCATGATGATATTATGGATAATGCTCCCTTGCGCAGAAATAAGCCGACTGTTCATCAAAAATGGAATTTGAATACCGCTATACTTAGCGGTGACGCGATGCTTGTGAAGGCATACGAATTGATAAGCACATCCGGATGTGATCCCGGACGTAAAATAGAAGTGTTGAAAATATTTAATGAAACAGCGTTAAAAGTTTGTGAAGGCCAGCAGCTGGATATGAATTATGAAAAACTTCTGTCAGTGACCATTGGTCAATACATAAAGATGATAGAACTCAAGACAGCGGCATTGTTGGCCGGCGCATTAAAAATAGGTGCTGTTACCGGCGGGGCAAGGCCTGAAGATGCGGATCGTATATATGAATTCGGAAAAAATATCGGCATTGCGTTTCAATTACAGGATGATATTTTAGACGTATATGCGGACAAGGAAAAGTTCGGCAAGCAAAAAGGTGGAGATATTATTGCCAACAAGAAGACGTTTCTTTTGCTAAAGTCGATCGAGCTGGCAAAGTTAAATCCGTATAAAAAGGAAGAGCTGCAGCAATGGATATATGCCCCGTCGTTTGATCCGCAACAAAAAGTGGAAGCCGTTACAGCCATTTACGATTTTTTAAATGTGCGTAAACTGGCCAATGCTGAAGTGACGGGTTATTACAATAAAGGAATTGAATTGTTAAACGAAATTCCCTGTGATGAAAGCAAAAGGAGAAATTTAGTGGCGCTGGTTGAAAGTCTCATTAGCAGGGAGGGATAAGGTGTTTAGTGTTTGAGCTATTTTTTAACGCACTGAAAATTTTTATAATGATTAGAATTTATATCGAATAAACTTTTTTGTGGGTTTTAGTGTTTTTGTGCTTTAGTGGCAATTGGATTTTGGCCACCAAAGCACGAAAGCTCTAAATTTTTTCCATATATATTTTTGAAAATGTATATAATAATCTAATTCGATATAATCTCTATTGTAAAATCAGCGCCTTCTCTACTTGGAGAAGACGGGGATGAGGTATGGAATTAATTTACGACAAACACATATTCATCTGCACCAACCAGCGTGCTGCCGAAGCTCCGCGCAGAAGTTGCGGTGAGGCTCATGGCATGGAAATAGTTGATGCCTTTAAGAAAAAACTCAAAGAGCTCAACCTGCCGGTCAAATTAAGAGCACAACGTGCAGGCTGCCTCGACATTTGCGATTTCGGGCAAACTGTTGTTGTTTACCCGGAAGGAATTTTTTACGTTGGTGTTGAAGTAGAAGACGTGGATGAAATTATCAATGAGCATATCATCAACAACAGACCTGTTGAAAGATTATTGTTATTTAAACATAAAAAGTAACCTTCTCCCTCTCCGTCGGAGAGGGTCGGGGTGAGGCCTATGAACATAACACCATATTTCAACAAGTTAGATTACATCAACGCCACAGCGCAGCAGATCATAAGGGATTTTGATATGTTTGGTATTGAGATCAAATTTTCCGGCGATCCCGAAAATGCGTACAACGAATTGCTGTACCAGGTCAGTCCGCATATAGCCAAACTGATCGAAGGCGATTACAAAAAGCTGCTTAATTTACTTTACCGGATCGATGTGAATGAGAGCAAAGTCTCTGCAATTGTGAGCGATACCACCGTTACCAGTTTATCAGAAGCCATCGCTGATCTTGTTATCAGGCGGGAGTTGCAGAAGATCGTTCTCCGCAGGCATTATAGCCCCAAAGATCAATAGAGAATTCATCTTAATTTACTAAATTTGATAAGCGTAATTATAATCCAACCATGGACAAGCAATCTTATTTAAGTAATGCTGAAATTGCCACTGTTGATGAACTTTATCAGCAGTATATAAAGGATAACAGATCCGTTGAAGCGGGTTGGGCCAGGTTTTTTGAAGGCTTTGAATTTGCCCGTAAAAATTTTGAAGAAACAGGTGATATTCCCGATAATGTCCGCAAGGAATTTAATGTGATCAACCTGATAAACGGGTATCGTACCCGCGGACACCTTTTTACCAAAACGAATCCTGTTCGTGAACGAAGGCAATATTCACCGACACTGGATATTGAAAATTTCGGCTTGGTAAAAGCTGATCTTGAAACTATTTTTCAGGCCGGAACCCAAATTGGTATCGGTCCTGCCAAATTGAAAGATATCATTGCCCATCTGAATCAAACTTATTGTCAATCTGTTGGCGCTGAATATATGTACATACGTTCCCCTGAGATCATAAAATGGCTCCAGGATAAAATGGAAGGTTGTAAGAATACTCCAAAGTTCAGTATGGTGGAGCGTATGGCGATCCTGGATAAGCTGAATCAGGCAGTGGTGTTCGAAAATTTCCTGCACACAAAATTTGTCGGGCAAAAGCGGTTTTCATTGGAAGGCGCTGAAACAGTCATTCCTGCTTTGCATGCAGTATGCGAAACAGGGGCCGACCTTGGAATAAAAGATTTTGTTATCGGTATGCCTCATCGTGGCCGTTTGAATGTGTTGGCCAACATTTTAAATAAAACCTACGAAGATATTTTCACAGAGTTTGAAGGCCGTTTGTCAGAGGATTCCGTATTTGATGGTGACGTTAAATACCACATGGGCTATTCATCCGACCAGGTAAGTAATAATGGGAAGTCCATGCACATGAGCTTAACACCTAATCCATCGCACCTGGAAGCAGTCGATCCCGTTGTAGAAGGAATAGCCCGTGCTAAAATTGATAATGCACATAAGGGAGATAATAGTAAAGTATGTCCGATACTCATGCACGGTGATGCGGCTTTGGCCGGACAGGGTGTTGTTTACGAAGTGATACAGATGTCGCAGTTGGACGGATATAAAACGGGAGGAACTATTCATGTCATTGTAAACAACCAGATCGGTTTCACCACTAATTACATCGATGGACGTTCGAGCACCTATTGTACTGATGTCGCTAAGGTGGTATTGTCTCCTGTGTTCCATGTGAATGGTGATGATGTGGAGGCGGTAGTGTATGTATCACAATTGGCAATGGCGTTTCGTCAAACCTTTCACCGTGATGTATTTATTGATGTATTGTGTTACCGTAAGTATGGACACAATGAAGGCGATGAACCCCGTTTTACCCAGCCATTGTTGTATAAAGCGATAGCGGTTCATCCGAATCCACGTGAGATCTATGCTCAGCAACTGCTTGCAGAAGGTACCATTGATGGCAGTATGGCCAAAGAGATGGAGAAAAATTTCAAAGAATTGTTACAGGGGAAGCTGGATGAAGCCAGGCAGGTGGAAAAAGCCAAGGTTACATCGTTTATGCAAGGCCAGTGGAAAGGTTTACGTATGGCAGTCGACAAAGATTTTGAAAGGTCACCCGATACAGCAGTTGATAAAAAAGTATTTCTCGACATAGCGAAAAAGATCAGCACTCTTCCTGCGGATAAGAAATTCTTCAGTAAAATGGGGAATATTTTTAAAGAGCGTTTGGGGATGATCGAAAAGGATAATTATGATTGGGCCATGGGAGAGTTGATGGCGTATGCAACCCTCATGAATGAAGGACATGATGTACGTTTCAGCGGGCAGGATGTTGAGCGCGGCACCTTCTCGCACCGGCATGCTGTGGTTAAAATTGAGGATTCGGAAGAAGAATATACTCCTTCGAATAGTTTTGGTGCAAAAGGTAAGCTGGATATATACAATTCATCCCTATCCGAGTATGGTGTGTTGGGTTTTGAGTTTGGTTATTCATTGGCGGCGCCCGGCGATCTTGTAATTTGGGAAGCCCAGTTTGGTGATTTCTTTAACGGAGCTCAGATCGTGATCGATCAATTTATTACATGCTCGGAATATAAGTGGAGAAGGATGAATGGCCTTGTAATGCTTCTCCCGCACGGCTATGAAGGACAGGGCCCAGAGCATTCCAGTGGCCGCATGGAAAGGTTTTTACAGCAATGTGCCGAAAATAATATACAGGTTGTGAACTGTACAACACCTGCCAATCAGTTTCATGTATTGCGCAGGCAATTGAAGCGGGATTTTCGCAAGCCGCTTATATGCTTTACTCCTAAAAAATTATTACGCTACCCGGCCTGTGTTTCATCTGTGACTGATTTTACCACAGGAGGATTTAAAGAAGTGATCGATGATGTTTCGATAGACGCGAAATATGTAAAACGCGTTGCATTTTGCACCGGCAAAATCTATTACGACCTGGTTGAGGGCAGAGAAAGATCCGGCACTCATGAAGTGGCAATTGTTCGTATTGAGCAATTGTATCCGTTCCCGGCTAAACAAATACAGGAGATATTATTGAAATACAAGAGTACCAAAGAATATTATTGGGTACAGGAAGAACCGGAGAATATGGGAGCATGGAGTTTCATGATACGCATGTTCGGGAATGTGCCGCTTAAATACATTGGCCGCCACGAAAGCGCAAGCCCTGCAACGGGTTTCTCCAAAGCTCATGCAGGTCAGCAGCAGGCAATTGTAGATAAATTATTTGAGAAAGCATTAGTAATAAGTAAATAGTAATGATTGCAGAATTATATTGTTTTGGAGCGGGCTGGCAATGACAAAACGCGATGCCGATGAGCCTTGCGGGTGAGCAATCGTTTTGTCTTGATTTCAGCCCGCTTGCTGGCTCAAATGTACACCGTACATTTGCCCTGTTACTTTTCTTCATCAAGGAAGAAAAGTAAGTGAAGGATTCTTAAATGTTTGTAATAATAAAATGTAATTGACTTTGATAAATTTTTAATCCCAAATAAACAATGGCCATTCTGCAGCAAAAAGTTCCCAGCCCCGGCGAATCAATAACGGAAGTAGTAATTGCACATTGGTTTAAAAAGGATGGAGATTACGTGGAGAAAGATGAAGCTATCGCTGAAATTGATTCAGATAAGGCAACCCTTACGCTAAATGCTGAAGACAACGGCGCGATAAAACTTCTGGCGAAGGAAGGCGATACCGTTAAAGTGGGACAGGTAGTTTGTTCAATCGATACGAGTGTTAAGGGAGAGAAGAAGTCGGAAGTCGGAAGCCGGGAGTCGGGAGAAGAAAAGGTTGGGAAAAGGGAAGAAAAACAAGTTGTGCAATCAACAACCAACAACCATTTGTCAACCAAAGCTTCAGCGCAGGTTGAACAACCAACAACCACATACGTCACCGGTACACCATCCCCATCTGCGAGGAAACTTATGGATGAAAACCAGATCCCCGTTAAAATAAATGGGAGCGGTAAAGATGGTCGTATAACCAAAGGAGATGTATTGAACGCCATGAGTAAAGGCTTTGACACAGGCGCTTTGAAAGGCTGGTCAGGGACACGTGATGTGGAAAGTAAAAAGATGACGCCTTTACGTAAAAAGTTGGCGCAGCGATTGGTTGCTGTAAAAAATACCACAGCCATGCTTACTACTTTTAACGAGGTTGATATGAGCCAGATATATGCCTTGCGTGCGAAATACAAAGATAAGTTCAAGGAGAAATATGGCGTTGGGCTCGGCTTTATGAGCTTTTTTACTAAAGCGGTTTGTGAAGCGTTGCAGCATTTTCCTGCTGTTAACGCGATGATAGATGGGGAAGAAATTGTTTATTATAAATATTGTGACGTAGGTATTGCCGTTAGTGCTCCAAAAGGTCTCGTAGTTCCGGTATTAAGGAATGCCGAAACAATGTCGCTCGCGCAAATTGAAACTGAAATTAAAAACCTTGCTGTCAAAGCCCGCGATAATAAAATTGAATTAAAAGACATGGAAGGCGGCACATTTACCATCACCAATGGAGGCGTGTTTGGTTCACTCATGTCAACGCCTATTATTAATCCTCCTCAAAGTGCTATCCTTGGTATGCATAATATTGTTGAGCGCCCGATCGCCGTGAACGGACAAGTTGTCGTTCGCCCGATGATGTATGTGGCGCTTTCTTATGATCACCGCATTATTGATGGCCGAGAATCGGTGGGCTTTCTTGTAAAAGTGAAAGAGATGTGTGAGAATCCTTCTAAGCTTTTGTTTGGCGGCAAGGATCCGAGTGATGTTTTGTTGGGGTTGTAAGCAGAAAGAGATATGCTACTTCGACTCTTACCATGGTAAAATGGATCAATGAGTAATTATATAACTCCTTTAAAATTAATATTGTGAAAATTTTAGCATTGTTTGCTACACTTGTTTTCATAGCTCCAATTGTAATTTATTCTCAGGATACAATTGTCAAAAAAGACGGGCAGATATTCTTATGTACGATCCAGAATGAGGATAGTGTAAAAGTTGATTTTATTTTTAATAAGGATGGCAAGAAAATTTTGGGTTTCATTAATAAAAGTGATATTCAATCTCTTAAGCGCGGCGTTCCGGAGAAAGAGCCCGAACTGTTTTTTGATAAGGCTGCTATTGGCCTGGGTGTGGGCCTTGATTTGGGTGGAATAGGAGCAAATGTACTTGTATATCCCGGCCGGAAGAATTTGGGGTTTTTTGCAGGCACCGGTTATGCAATTGCGGGCGTCGGTTTTAATGCTGGAATAAAGTTCAGGATTAAGTTCAATAAGGATTTTGCTGTGGCTGTTCCATATGTTTTGGCGATGTATGGGTATAATGCAGCAATAACTGTGAAAAATGCAGAATCTTATAATAGAGTATTTTATGGTCCTTCATTTGGATTAGGTATAGATATCCGGTCTAAGCCAAGTGGGAAACGATATGTATCCCTTTCCTTTATTGTTCCTGTAAGAAATTCGGATGTTTATGACTACATTAACTATCTGAAGAGTAATAGTCCGGTTGTGTTTAAAAATCAATTAATGCCAGTAGTGTTATCTATAGGGTATAGAATAATTGTATTTTGATTTTAGTTAGTCGTGAAGCTCCTGAAGAGGTAACTCTGCTCTTGCCTGAATTTCAAATTAAGCCAGTTTTTCCGTATTCTCCCAACCAACAACTTGTCCATCACTTCTTTTCATGGCTTGCCACCTCCATAAATTTATGTAAGTGGAATAATAATCTGCAGGTTTTATTTTTCTGTCATAAACAGGCGGATAAAAACCGGGGCATCCCCCAATAGTCGTTTTCTGTTCTTATTTTAACTTTCCTTTCGTAATAAGTAATAAAAGCTACTCGTTATTATAAAAGAGCATTTTTCCCATTATCAGATTGTGACTTTTTTGCCCCTCTTGCATTATGATGCTAAAAGGAGGTAAAATGATAGCTTTACTGAATATGACCGATCAGTCTAAATACCACCTTACTGTTGAGCAGATTAATGCTGAGCTGGAACAGGTAAAAGCGGCACAAGATGATCCGCGAAAGTTCGAACTTATATATAAAACATATTATGCCCGTATCGTAGGGTATGTTTATCAGCGGGTGGATAGCAAGGACCTTGCTTATGAGATAACGGCACAAGTGTTTTATTCGGCACTGAATAATCTTTCAAAATTCAAAGCTCAGGGCGTTCCTTTTGGCGCCTGGTTATTCCGGATCGCCGGCAATGAACTGAATCAGTGGTTCAGAAAAAATAAAACACAGCGTACGATCAATATCGATGAAGAGGCGATAGGCAATTTAAAACAGGAAGTGGATGAACGAGTCTCAGCCAATATAGATAAGGACCTATTTCAAGCACTGGAAGAATTAGAGCTAGATGAACTGGACCTAATCGATATGCGCTTCTTTGAAGACCGCTCCTTTAAAGAAATATGCGAAATAACAGGAATGGGCGAGAGCGCTTGTAAAATGAGGATATACAGGATACTGGAAAAATTAAAAACGAAACTTAAAAATATTTAATATGAGCAAGTTTAAAATAAATACAAATCGCGAAAAACTTTCTGAACAGGAAATAACGCAACACATGAACTTCAATAAGTTTATGTCGGGTTACGCAGCTAAAGCGGGTTGGCTGGCAAAGGGTGTGAAATTGTATTCACTGATAAGCGGTTCTGCAGCCTTGGTAGCTGTTTCAGCTTACCTGGTTTACAATAGTGCCGCATCAGCAGATGTTTCATCTGTAAAACCATTTATAGATCCACCGGTTAGGGCTTTAGATATTGCATCTGATAAATTTGTATTGAACACAGAAAGGGATACCACTATTGTTTATAAAACAGGCTCTATTATTGAAATTACTGCAAATTCATTTGTTGATTCCGATGGGAATGATGCAAAAGGAGAAGTTGAATTCCGTTATAGGGAATTCCATGATCCTATTGATATTATGTTGAGCGGGATTCCGATGGATTATGATTCGGCCGGAACCACTTACCAGTTTGAATCGGCAGGTATGTTGGAAGCTTTGGCTTACCAGGATAATAAGCCCTTGCGGCTAAAGCCCGGCAAAACTTTATTGGCACACCTCGTATCGCATACTAATACCGATGACTACAACATTTATTACCTTGATACTGCTCAAAAAAAATGGAATTATATTTCCGAAAACACCCACAAAAACGGAACATGTCAACCCATATTTGATACCACAAATTCAACAGTCCATCATGACTTTACCTACGCTTTTAATGATGAACTCAAAAAGCCGCGTAAACCTAAATTGGCTGCAACAAATGCAAAGAGTTTCAGCATCGATTATAACAAAGAAGAATTTCCGGAGTTGTCGGCCTATGACGGGGTAAAATTTGAACTGGCCGAAACCGATCAAAGTTACGATCCTTCATTGGCAAACAAGCTGTGGGAAGATGTGTATATAAGAAAGCACCCTGATAATGAACATTACATTGTAACTTTTAACTCATCTAAAGAATCGCATAGTTTTGTTGTAACTCCTGTTGTTGAAGGTAAAAATTACGCGCAGGCAATGAGGGAATATGAGATCAGAACAGCAGAATATATCAGCCTGCTTGCAAAACGTAAAACAACTGAACGCGCAAGTGGGGATTCATTATACCGACTCAGAGCTATATATAGTGGAGCTGTGCAAAGAGCAAACCTGAATGAGCGGTTTAATAATTTTATAAGTGGAAATTATATGGATGCTTTTCCACTTAGCCTGGTGTACAGAACACTTATGATCAGTAATATGGGTGCCTGGAATTGTGATCGTCCTGAGCCTTTCTTTTCAAAGGTGGTGAGATCAGTACCAACATTTAAAGCTTCATTCTCTGATAAAAATGGTAATGCCCTTTTCGTACGGAATATTTATTTATTGAAAAATGGTGAGAACACAGTGTATAATGTTGGAGAAAATGCTTTTGACAGTTTCCCGTTCGGGCATGTATTTATTGATAAAATTGTTGGGATCACCTATGATGAAAAGGTAGTTTACATAGGCAGGGATGAATTGGATCGGATAAATACTAATAATGCTTCCATTGAGTTTAAGATGGAGATTACAAACAATATTAAAACACCCCAGGAATTAAAGCAGTTATTGAAATTGTGAACGAATGAAGATCAAAGTGCTTATTCTTTTAATAGGTATTGCAACTGTTTGCTGCGGACAAGATCAGTCTGGTGGCAAGTCAGTTGTTTTTAAAGTTCGCTCGCCTTTGGCTAAATGTTCTGTATTTTATGAAGATTCTGTTTTCTGGCTTGAAAAGGAAAATACAGTCCGTGTTAAAGTAAAGGGGAGAAATAAGAACGTGAAATTGATTGTGGAAGGTGGTCGTATCGTATCAAATGATGGAGATACCTATGTGTTGCGATTTGGAAGCCCCGGAATGGCGGCTGTTTCCGTATATCAACAAACAGACAAAAGCCGAAAATTGATCTATACAAAGCAGTATAAAATAAAGACGCCTACACTATTTTTTTGCGGGGTTAAACTCGACTCCGCCTCAAAAGTTTTGAAAATGCGGGGCTGTCACTTATACGCCTTTTCGCAGTATTATAAAATGAATTTGAAGGTAAGATCATTTGATATGTATTTTACGGAAGATACAGATAGGTATAACAAGGATAAGAGTAAAAGGGTTCCGATACTATTTAAATCCGATACCTGTATTCTTTCTGGTGAGATGAAGCAGAAGGTGGTTGATTTTCAGCCAAAGTACAATGACATTTATTTTCACAATATTATTTGTATTGCACCGGATGGCAGTAAAAAAATATTGGACCCGATACAGCTGAGTGTTAAAAGAGATACTACGGATAAACAGACATTCAGTCTTATTTATGCTGTTCAAAAGAAAATATTTGGGCTCTCTGGTTTTTAGCTATATTAGTTCGTTAATTTTTCAATGTAATTAGCGGACAATATGTCATATATCACCTCCTTCCAACAATACCAGTCTGAATACAAAAGAAGTATTGATAACCCTGAACAATTCTGGGCCGAACAGGCCGAACAATTTATCTGGCGCAAAAAATGGAACAAAGTATTAGAGTGGAACTTCATTGAACCCAATGTGAAGTGGTTCATTGGCGGAAAATTAAACATCACGGAAAATTGCCTTGACAGGCACTTGGCTACTCGCGCTGATCAGCCAGCCATTATCTGGGAGCCGAATGATCCCAAAGAAAAGAACAGGACACTTACTTATAAAGAATTGCACGAGCAGGTTTGCCGCTTTGCTAATGTGTTAAAGAACAATGGTGCAAAAAAAGGTGATCGCATTTGCATTTATATGCCCATGGTGCCGGAGCTTGCGATTGCGGTTTTGGCCTGCGCACGTATTGGGGCAATTCATTCGGTTGTCTTTGCCGGTTTTTCATTCAATTCACTTTCAGGAAGAATACATGATGCTTCGTGTAATATTGTTATTACTGCGGATGGCGGCTATCGGGGCGCAAAGGATCTTCCTTTAAAGCCTGTGGTTGATGAGGCGCTGAAAGATTGCCCGACAGTTAAAAGGGTGATTGTTTGCAGAAGAACAGGTGCTGATATAACAATGGCTGAAGGAAGAGATGTTTATTTAGAGGATGAGCTGAAAAAGGTGGATGCCGATTGTCCGGCCGAAGTAATGGATTCAGAAGACATGCTTTTCATTCTTTACACTTCCGGATCAACAGGTAAGCCAAAGGGTGTTGTCCATACATGTGGAGGGTATATGGTTTATACACATTATACTTTTATGAATGTATTTCAGTATCAAGACACCCTCGCCGAAGGAGAGGGTGGGGCTGCGGTCTATTGGTGTACTGCAGACATTGGCTGGATAACAGGACATTCCTATTTGATATATGGGCCTTTACTCTCCGGAGCCACTACCCTTATGTTTGAAGGGATTCCAACGTATCCTGATGCTGGACGTTTCTGGCAGGTCATTGATAAATATAAGGTAAATATTTTTTATACGGCTCCTACTGCCATTCGTTCTCTTGAAGCACAGGGGCTTGATTTTGTAAAACCATACAAGCTCGATTCATTAAAGGTACTCGGTACGGTGGGTGAACCTATTAATGAAGAGGCCTGGCATTGGTATAATGATAATATAGGAAAAGGAAATTGCCCGATCGTTGATACCTGGTGGCAAACTGAAACCGGAGGTATTATGATCTCACCGCTTGCTGGCATAACAAAATTAAAACCGGGTTATGCCACTTTGCCTTTACCTGGTGTTCAGCTTGCTATCCTTGATGAAAAAGGAATTGAACTGAAGGGGAATAATGTGGAAGGATTGCTTTGTATTAAATTCCCCTGGCCGGGTATCCTCAGAACCACTTATGGCGACCATGAACGATGCAGGAAAACTTATTTTGACAATTTCCCGAATTATTTTTTTACAGGAGATGGCTGTAAGCGCGATTCAGACGGGTATTATCGTATTACCGGAAGAGTGGACGATGTCATAAAGGTCTCGGGGCATTTGCTGGGTACGGCCGAAATTGAAAGCGCCATCAATCAACACCCTGATATAGTTGAAAGTGCCGTGGTGGGTTTCCCTCATCCAATAAAGGGCTGGGGCGTTTACGCATTTGTAATACCGGATCACGAGCGAAAAGATATTGATGTTTTGAGAAACGAAATTATTGAATCTGTCCGCAAATACATGGGTCCGCTTGCCAAGCCTGATAAGATACAGGTTGTAACAGGTTTGCCTAAAACCCGGTCAGGGAAGATCATGCGTCGGATTTTACGCAAAATTGCTGAGGGTGATTTTTCTAATTTTGGAGATACCTCTACATTACTGGACCCGGGCGTGGTGGAAGATATCAGGATTGGTAAAGTGTGATATTGTAATGTATTGTCCTGCCCCTCAGTATTTTGTCAATCGGATACCACTTTACGCGAACGATATTTTTTCGTTAAAAAGTGTTAACCGGGTTCCTGGTTTAAAAATCTAACTGTATATTTATGAGTAGTTTACAAATAAATATATTTTGTCAGATAGCCTTGTTATAATACCAACCTACAACGAAAAAGAGAATATCGAAAAGATGATCCGCAAGGTGTTTTCTTTATCCGTTCCGTTTCACCTGCTAATTGTCGACGATGGGTCGCCTGATGGCACAGGTAACATAGTGAAACAACTAATGACAGAATTTTCGGGAAAGCTTTTTATTGAAGAACGTCAGGGGAAGTTAGGTTTAGGGACAGCATATATACATGGTTTTAAATGGGCGCTTAAACGCGGCTATGAATATGTTTTTGAAATGGATGCCGATTTTTCGCATAATCCTGATGACCTGGTCAGACTCAGAGAAGCTTGTGTAAATGGAGCTGACGTGGCAGTTGGATCACGCTATGTCAGTGGAGGCAATGTTGCCAACTGGCCTGTGGGCAGGATACTGATGTCGTATTTTGCTTCGGTATATGCACGCATGGTTTTATGGGTGAATATAAAAGACACTACAGCAGGATTTAAATGTTACAAAAGAAAGGTTTTGGAGGCGATCGATCTCGACGGAATTAAATTTATCGGTTACGCCTTCCAGATCGAGATGAAATATACTGCTAAACGGCTCGGATTTAAAGTGGTTGAAGTACCTATAACCTTTATCGATCGCAAAGAAGGGCAATCAAAAATGAGTACCGGTATTTTTAAAGAAGCATTTTTGGGCGTGCTTCAGATGCGCTTCAAAAAAATAAAATAGAAAATTTCTCTTCTTTGCAGAAGATGAATGAGAGGGCCATAATGAAAACGATCATCAGGAATGCTGTAATTGTTAATGAGGGGAAGACCTTTACAGGTCATTTACTTATTGAGGATAAACGGATAAAGAAGATCTCAGAACAGGAGATTACCGACAAGGCCGATAAGGTTGTTGATGCCGCGGGAAAATATCTTCTGCCGGGGTGTATCGATGATCAGGTGCATTTCCGTGAACCGGGCCTTGTACACAAGGCCGATATTTATACCGAATCAAAGGCGGCTGTTGCAGGCGGGGTAACATCGTTTATGGATATGCCTAATACTGTTCCTAATACACTTACGCAGGATCTGTTAGAAGCCAAATACGAGCAGGGTTCGGAAAAATCACTGGCAAATTATTCCTTTTTTATGGGTGCTTCCAATGATAATATTGAGGAAGTACTTAAAACAAACCCTCGAAATGTTTGCGGAATAAAAATTTTTATGGGTTCATCAACAGGCAATATGCTGGTCGATAGCAGGCAGACTCTTGAAAATATTTTTTCAAAAAGTAAACTGCTGATTGCAACTCATTGCGAAGATGAGGCTACTATACGCGCTAATGCTGAATTATACAGGCAAAAGTACGGTGAGAATGTTCCTGTTGAATGTCACCCATTAATCCGTAGCAGCGAAGCCTGTTACAGGTCTTCTTCGCTGGCTGTTGAACTGGCAAAGAAATACAATGCACGTTTGCATATTTTACATATTTCTACTGCTCAGGAATTGAGCTTGTTTGATAACACGAAATCTTTAAAGGAGAAAAGAATAACCGCAGAAGCCTGCATACATCACCTTTGGTTCAGCGACGAGGATTATAAAACAAAAGGTAATTTTATAAAATGGAACCCCGCTATAAAGACAAAGCAGGATCGGGATGCCATTTTGCAAGGTGTTATTGATAATAAAATTGACATTATTGCGACAGATCATGCGCCTCACACTATTGAGGAGAAAAAACAAAGTTATCTGAAAGCTCCTGCCGGCGGACCGATGGTGCAACATTCACTTGTGGCCATGCTGGAGCTTTCGAAAAGAGGAAAAATAACTATTGAAAAAGTGGTTGAAAAAATGAGCCATGCGGTGGCTGATTGTTTTCAGATTGAAGCGCGGGGTTATATACGTGAGGGTTATTTCGCCGACCTGGTACTGGTTGACCTTAATGCATCATGGCAGGTGGACAGATCTAATGTCCTGTATAAATGTGGTTGGTCGCCACTGGAAGGGGAAACGTTTCACTCAAAGGTCACGCACACATTTGTAAATGGCCACCTGGCTTATGAAAACGGTGTGTTTGATGAAAGTAAAAAGGGTCAGCGCCTGTTGTTTCAACGATGAACAGTTTCTCTCTTATTTATGAAATTACCAGGCCGATAACGATGCCTGCTATCCGTATATTTTATAAACGGATCCAGATCAGTAATCTTAAGCACCTGTCAAAGAAAGGTCCTGTATTTATTTGCAGCAACCATGTGAATGCTTTCATGGATCCGATTTCAATACAATTACATACCAGTCGCCAGATATTTTCTCTTGCGCGCGGCGACGCGTTTAAAAAACCATTCATGCGTTGGCTGCTTACTCAGTGGAAACTGATTCCGATCTATCGTTTATCGGAAGGAGCTGAAAATCTTGGGAGGAACGAAGAAACATTTATGACCTGCAGTAAGGTCCTTAGCGGGGGCAATGCTCTTGTCATTTATCCTGAAGCAATTTGTGTGCAGGAACGCAGGCTGCGTAAACTAAAAAAAGGTGCAGCCCGTATTGCTTTTGGTGTTGAGGAGCAAATGGATTTTGGAAGTAACCTCGTTCTGTTGCCGGTAGGATTGAATTATTCGGCTCCCCCAAAATTCCGGAGTAATTTATTTATGAATTTCGGAGAACCTATTGCGACGGCTAAATATGCTGAGCTTTATAAGCTCGACAAGGCAAAGGCTCTGAATGAGCTGACAGCCGAACTGGAGCGCGCAATGAAGAAGCTGGTGGTGAATATTCAGCATAAGGAGAACGACCATTTAGTTGAAGATATTTATCTGATATATAAGGAGCAATTAATGATTGAATTGGGGCTCAACCCCCGCGATCTTGAAGCTGATTTTCAGGTGAGTTGTGATATAGCAAATGCCGTAAATTATTTTCAAGACAATCAGCCGCAATGGGTAGAGGAGGTAAGGCTAAAAGTAAGCGCATATATGGATGTGTTACGTGATCGGGAAATACCCGATCATTTGCTTACTGCAAAAGGTCTGCAAAGTATAAAAGTTGTGAGAGTTGGAGTCGATATTCTGATCTTTATTATTGGTATGCCATTGTTTTTCGTTGGTTTAATGACGAATTATCCACCATATAAATTGGGTCACGTTGCTGCTGATAAATTGGCCAAAGAAGTAGAGTTTCATGCCTCAGTTAATATGACGGTTGCCTGGTTTTCCTGGATAGCCTACTATGCAGCGCAGCTGATAGTAGTCGGGCTGTTATTTCACAGTTGGCTATTATTGGGTATATATGCGTTGTTAGTGCCCCTTACCGGTTTGTATGTATTGGGTCTATCTCCGGTGCTGAAGGAGGCTGCAGGTCGCAGAAAGCTTTTTAGCCTGATGAAAAGAAGTAAAACTCAGTTTGAAAACACGGTCAGGCAAAGGGTGGAGTTGATCGGTTTCTTTGAAAAGGCGAAAACAGATTATTGCAGGTATATAAAGTCGTTGAATTAACCTTTTGGGGTTTTTCTGAGCCAAAGTTTTTCTCCAGCTTTAGGTTCGCTTCCCGGTTTCATTTTATTTTTCTTATAAAGCTTCCGCAGTTTGATCCCGTATTTTTGAGAAATGTTATACATTGTTTCTCCTCTCTGAACAGTATGAAATTCTTCCGACCCCTTATTTCGTTTGGGTTGTAAGAAAACTATTTGTCCGGGCCGGAATCGTGTCTTCTTTTCCTTATCCAACTCATTGTATTTGCGTATCAGCCGGGGGTCTACATCATATTCGGTGCTGATCTCGTCAACTGTTTCGCCTGTACGGGTATAAATAAATTTACGTCCATTGATAAGCTGAATGCTTCGTTTGGAATAAGGAAGTTCGTATTTTTCATTTTGCGCTGAATACTTTCCTTTATGTATTTTTTTTTCTGCGGCGCTAAAGTAATTATCAACTGATGCGATAAGCTCGGGTGACGGTTGCTTAACGGTATCAAATTGGGATAATTTATTTTCTTCGATGATTTTAATAAGGCGGTTGGCATACATTGGATCGGTGGCATAGCCGGAAGCTTTTAATCCGTGAGCCCAGCCTTTATAGTCGGTAATTTCCAACTGAAACAGGAAGGCATAGCGGGGACGTGATTTTAAAAAATTTGAATGGTCAACATACGAGTCGAATACGGATTCATATTTTCTGAAACACTCATCTTTTTTATCGTCATCCTGAATAAAAGTGGGGCCAGTCCATTCTTTCTGGCATTTGATGCCGAAGTGATTGTTGGCATAAATGGCTAGAGGGCTATTTCCTGAATTTGATTCCTGGATACCCTGTGCAAGTGTAACACTTGCAGGTATGCCATCTTCATGCATTTCCCGGATCGCAGCATGTTTAAATTCCTCAATATATTGTTTTGCGCTTTTGCGGTTAGGAGGAGCCTGTGATGCAGACACATAAGCTATGCAAAGCAAAACAACCGTAAGTGAAATATGTTGTACTAATTTCATACCAGTCTTAAAATAGGTCACAAATAACTAAGATATGAAATTAGAATAAAGTTGAGGGGATCAGGACGTTTTAATTCTAAAATTTTTAACAACACAGTGTTATTAAGCCTGTTTTTTGAGTTTGTGTTGCAAAGGAAAAAAGGAAATCAGATGAATGGGTTGGATAGGATGATTGACAGTCATTTGTTAAAATTCCAGATTTATTTTTGAAAGCCTTTATTGCCTTGCAGTCCGCCGGTGTGTATGGCAATTATGCGGGAGCCTTTATTAAAATAGCCTTTTTTTATCAGATCAAATAGTCCGAAAAACATTTTGGAAGTATAAACATAATCGAGAGGAATGTTGTGTTGCTTTTCAAAGTTTGATGCAAACTCAAATAGTTGAGGGGTGACTTTTGCATAGCCGCCAAAGTGGTAGTTGGTTTCGATCCCGTACTCACTTGTTGAAGGGATTAATCCCGAGAGCCGTGGAGTATTTTTATTGTATTCATCTATAAATAGCTGCACACCCTCTTTCAAAAACTCTCCGCCCTTTAATACTGAAAAGCCAAGGGCTTTTTGGTGCGGCTTTAATGATAGTGTGATTCCCGCCAATGTAGCCCCGGTACCACAAGCGCAACACACATAATTAAAATCTTCAATTGTCCTTTGCCCCTCGTCCCTCGCCGCTTTCACGTTCCCCATTATTTCAACACATCCTGTAACTCCCAATAAGTTTGAGCCTCCTTCCGGCACAAGATAAAATGCGCCAAATTCTGTCTTAAGCTTTTCAATAAAGGCATCAGTATTTTTGTTCCTGTAGACCCCCCTGTCAATAAAATACAATTGCATGCCGCAACTTTCAGCGAAGGTTAATGTTGAATTAAGCGGATTGCTTCTTTCTCCTCTTATTATTCCGATCGATTTTAACCCATATTCTTTACATGCAGCGGCAGTAGCATGAATATGATTGGAATAGGCTCCTCCAAATGTTAAAATGGTGTTAAGTCCCAGTCGTTTTGCTTCCTGTAAATTATATTTTAACTTGAACCATTTGTTGCCGCTGATTGTGGGGTGTGTCAGGTATAATTTGCAGACAAATAATTCCGCACCTTGTTTATTAAGTATGGGGTCATTAAGTTTAATTATCGGTGGTTGTTCGTTTACCGTTGACATATCTCAAAAATACCTAATTTTGATCAGGATGAATGAGTTTTCAAATAAACCTGAACTTGAACCGGATGACTTTTATTACAGCGAAGAAGGTTATGTGGTTTTCACGGAAAAATATTTATTAAAGCGGGGCTACTGTTGCCAGAATGGTTGTAAGCATTGTCCTTATGGGTTCAATAAAAAAACAGGACGAATTGATAAGCCTCAAAGTAAATCATAAATCAGGTTAACCGCACAATTTTGAAAAATATATTTCCATATAATTTCACTTCTTCACTTTTAATGATTCTATTGTGTACCAATATCTCGTTCTCGCAAAATCGAGTAATTGATAGTTTGTTAAGTGGTTTAAAAATTGCTAAAGAAGATACTGAAAAAATAAATATTCTGAATGTCATATCGGATAAATTTACCAGGGGCAAACCGGATTCTGCAATTTTTTATGCAAGACAGGCGCTCGTTCTTTCGACAAGGATTAATTACCAATTGGGAGAAGCAGATGCATATTTGAACATTGGCTGGGCTAATACAAACTCCCACAATTTTTCAGCTTCGCTGAAAAATCTTACGAATGCTCAAAATATTTATAAGCAACTCCTTTCCCCCGAAAACGCGAACAGGAAAATTATTCAGAAGCAATTGGCTACTTCCTATCACTATACAGGTTGGACATACCTTGGAGAAGCATTTTATTCAAAGGCATTACAACAGTTTTTTAATGCATTACAAATACTGGAGGAAACTAACAACAGCAGTACAATTGCGCCTTTATTCAATAGTATAGGTAACGTTTATTTTTTTCAGCATGACAATTCAAAAGCATTGGAATATTATAATAAATCATTAAATATATCCAATAAGAATAATGACAAAAGGGGCCAAGCTACGTCACTCAATGGTATTGGAACGGTTTATACCAATAAATTAAATTATGAGAAGGGATTGAAGTATTTTCTGAGATCATTAAGGTTAAATAGAGAGCTTGGAGACAATGATAAGATCGCTGTATCAATACTTAATATTGGAGATTGCTACTTTGATCAGGGTCAATACAATAAGGCATTGGAATATTATTTGGAGGGTTTAAAAATTTCGAGAGAAATTAAGGATGACTTTCTTGTTTCAGGTTCTTCAACTGGTATTGGAAACGTTTATTTTAAACAAAAAAAATTTAAAGAAGCTCTGTCGTACCAGGATTCGGCATTACAATTAGGGAAAAAAATTGGATCGTTTAAACTTATTCGTTTAGCCGAGGAGTCCCTTAGTAAAATATATGAACAAATGCATGATGGAGTGAATGCATTGGATCATTACAAAAAGTATATTATTGCGAGGGATAGCAGTTTCAATACCGAGAATGCAAAAAAAATTGTGCGTGTAGAGATGAACTACGAATTTGAAAAAAAGCAGGCACTGGAAAAGGCCGAACAGGATAAAAAAGAAGCGTTGTATTTGGAAAGTGCAAAACGCCAAAAACAATTGTCGACATTTTTAATCTCCGGAGTGCTGTTATTTTCAGGGTTAGTATTTGTAATCTATAACCGTTGGCAGGTAAAGCGTCGGTTAACGCTTCAAAAGGACCTGGTTGAATATGAGCAGAAAGCCCTGCATCTTCAAATGAACCCTCACTTTGTTTTTAATTGTCTTGGGTCCATTTCCAGTTTCATTGCGCAAAATGGTACTGATTCGGCTATCCGTTACCTGGCCAAGTTTTCAAAGTTAATGCGTTTAACGCTTGAGTATTCTAAAGCATCACTTATCCCTATTGATAAAGAAATGGAAAGCCTTCAAAATTATCTTGAACTGGAGCAATTGCGTTTTAACGATAAGTTTGATTTCGAAATTAAGAAAAGCGCTCTCGTGGAAGATGATATGGCCTTACCGCCTTTGCTAATTCAACCATTTGTTGAAAATGCAATTTTACATGGTATTGTTCCCAAGCCCGGAAAAGGCAGGATAGAAGTTCATTTTAACATAGAAAATGATAACCTTATATGTTTGATTGTAGATAATGGGATTGGGTTGGAGAAGTCAAAGGAGGCTAAAGAAGGATCTGTTACTATGCATAAATCAATGGCTTTGGAAATAACAAAAAAGAGATTGGAGATCATGGAGTCAGTAACTTCAATGTCTGCAAATGTTCGTATGGAAGATATGATGGATAAAAACAATGAATTGTCCGGTACTAAAGTTATGATCAATCTGCCTGTTCAATTTATTTCAGACATAAAAATCAGAGTATAATGATAACTGCATTGCTTATTGATGATGACGGGAATTTAAGAAAGGGTTTGAAAAGTCTTTTGGCAAAGTATACTCCTGAGATAACTATTATCGGAGAAGCAGAAAGTGTAAAGACCGGAATAGAAGCGGTCAGCAAATTAAATCCCCAGGTCATTTTTTTAGATATCCGGCTTAATGATGGAACAGGATTTGATATTTTGGAACAACTGACAAAAAGCAATCGTAAAATAAATTCACATCTTATTTTTATAACAGCTCATGAGGAATATGCTGTGAAGGCATTTAAATTCAGTGCTTTGGATTACCTTCTAAAACCTATTGACCCGGTTGATTTGCAAAATGCAGTGAGTAAAGTTAAATCATTCATAGAAAAAAGTAATTCATTCGAGCATTTGGATCTGTTACTCGAAAATATCCGCAAAAAGGTTGACAATTTTAAGCGTATTGCATTGTCAACTTCAACCGGCATTCATCTGTTTGATGTAAATGATGTTATTCGTTGTGAGTCGCAAGATAACTACACCAATTTCTTTATCAAAGGGCATAAGCCAATTTTGATTTCAAAGACATTAAAGGAATATGAAGAATTGCTTTCTCAACATGGTTTTGAACGTATACATCAATCTCATTTAATCAATCTTTCTTACCTTAAATCGTATATCAAAAGTGAAGGTGGTTATGTGGTCATGTCCGATGGAACAAATCTGCCTGTAGCCCAGAGAAAAAGAGATAGACTACAAGAGCTTCTTAAATCTCTGTAAAGATTAATTTCCTTGCAACTCTATTTTAAATCCTTCAAATTCTAATTCGGATCCATCGAATTCTAAAAATATTGGATATACTTAAGTCTGTTGATTTACATTTGAAGTAAATTCTTAAACCATGAAAAAGACTTTACTTCTAACCAGAATTTTTGCCATTAGTTTTTTAATCCTTGGCATGCATACTATCCAATCTCAGATAGTTTATACTGACATAAATCCTGATACTATTGTGGATGCCAGCAAGGGTGTCGGACATTACAACTATTTTTTGGATTTGAATAACGATGGAACTAAAGATTTTGAGATCCGGCATTTTCGACCCGATTCAACATTCATGGCTGTTGAAATTTATTGTAAAGACACTAATACGCAAATATTGATTTTTTCCGGTAATGAAGTTTTTCAACTGACAACCGAGAATATTGTCTTAAAATCGCCACCGTTTAATGGTACCTGGGTCTGTTCTGTTTTTAATTCCAGCAATTCTGCACAAATTGTTTATAGTGGAGGAAGTAACGATTTTTACGTAGGACTTCGGATAAAAATATCAGGTAAATGGCATTATGGTTGGGCGAGATTAAATACTCCTAAAAATTTTTCAAAAATAACTATCAGGGACTATGCATATAATACAGTGGCTGATCAGCAAATTTTAACCGGGCAAAAAACTATTACTGGCATTGGGACTTATGCTAAGGAGAATAATATATTGAAGATTTATCCCAATCCATTCAACTTGAAAACCGGTATTGGACTTGAATTAACAGAAAACTCAACTGTTCAAATCGTATTGTGTAATGCATTGGGCCAGCAGATTTCGGAATTGGAAAACAGATCCCTGCAAGCCGGAAAATATATGTATGATCTGAATGTTTCAGGCAAAGGCATTTACTTCCTTAGGTCGGTTATCAATGGGGTTCCTTCCACCCAAAGATTGATCCAAGTAGAGTAATATTTGTATTTCTGATAGAAAATTTTAAGGGCTGCTGATAAACAAATCGGTGGCCTTTTTGTTGTATGCAACGTATTCAATATCTTAACGGTCAAATAAGATCAGGACATGGATGAAAAGGGATTTAAAAAATTGGTATTGCAGGGTATCCCTACAGGATTGCCAATTCCAAAACCGTATGACCACAGCATTAATCATGCGCCCAAACGTAAGGACATTTTAAATGCCGAAGAAAAAAAACTTGCGCTTAAAAACGCCCTGCGTTATTTCGATAAAAAGCACCACGCAATTTTAGCAAAGGAATTTGCAGAGGAGTTGAATACTTATGGACGCATCTACATGTACCGTTTTCGTCCCGATTACAAAATTTACGCCCGTCCTTTAAAGGAATATCCCTACAGGTCGAAGCAGGCAGGAGCGATTATGCACATGCTTAGTAATAATCTCGATCATGCAGTTGCCCAGCATCCGCATGAATTGATCACTTATGGGGGTAATGGCGCGGTATTTCAGAATTGGGCCCAGTATCTGCTCACGATGAAGTACCTGGCGGAAATGACCGATGAACAAACACTTGCGCTTTATTCAGGTCATCCGATGGGACTCTTTCCTTCGCACAAAGAAGCCCCGCGTGTGGTTGTTACAAATGGGATGATGATACCGAATTACAGTAAACCAGATGATTGGGAACGTTTTAATGCTTTGGGTGTAACACAGTACGGACAAATGACTGCCGGATCATTCATGTATATTGGGCCGCAGGGCATAGTTCATGGCACTACCATAACCATTTTAAATGCCGGCCGTAAATTTTTGAAAGGCAAAAGTGATCTTTCGGGGATGGTATTTGTGAGTTCGGGTTTAGGCGGCATGAGCGGCGCGCAGCCAAAAGCGGCTAAGATAGCAGGAGCTATTGGCATTATTGCGGAGGTGAATCCTCAGGCAACCAGCAAGCGTCATGAACAGGGATGGGTGGATGAAGTTTTTGAAGATCTTGATAAGTTAATTGATAGGATAGAGATCGCACGTAATAAAAAGGAAGCGGTATCACTGGCTTACCAGGGCAACGTAGTGGATCTGTGGGAAAAATTAGTTGAGAAAAAAATAAAAGTGGAGTTAGGGTCAGATCAAACCTCATTGCATAATCCTTTTTCTGGAGGTTATTATCCTGCAGGATTATCATTGGAGGAATCCAAACGCATGATGGCTGATCGACCAGAGCAGTTCAGAAAAGAAGTTCAGCAAACATTAGTTCGTCATGTTGTGGCAATAAATAGAATGACTGAAGGCGGTATGTACTTTTTTGACTACGGGAATGCATTCTTATTAGAGGCTGGCAGGGCTGGCGCTGATGTTTTCACCATAGCTAATAAAAGGACCTTCCGTTACCCCTCCTACATACAGGATATTTTAGGCCCCATGTGTTTCGATTACGGTTTTGGTCCTTTCCGTTGGGTGTGTACATCCGCCGACTCTAAAGACCTCGCTATTACAGATAAACTTGCAGCGCAGGTACTGGAAAAAATATATAAAACAGCGCCTAAAGAGGTCAGGCAGCAATTGGCCGATAATCTGCGATGGATAAAAGATGCGCAGAAGAATAAAATGGTTGTAGGTTCGCAGGCGCGTATATTGTATGCGGATTCTGAAGGCAGGATAAAAATTGCGGAAGCATTCAATAAAGCAATCAGGCAAAAAAAAATATCGGCACCTGTCGTGTTGGGCCGCGATCACCACGATGTGTCGGGGACAGATTCTCCATATCGTGAAACATCAAACATTTATGACGGCTCACAGTTTACAGCCGACATGGCAGTGCATAATTTTGTAGGGGATGCCTTTCGGGGTGCTACCTGGATATCATTGCATAATGGAGGTGGAGTAGGATGGGGCGAAGTGATCAACGGCGGATTTGGTTTGGTGCTTGATGGAACAAAGGAGGCCGACCGCAGGTTAAGATCAATGCTATTCTGGGATGTGAATAATGGTATTGCCCGCAGGAGCTGGGCCCGCAACAAGGAAGCTATTTTTGCAATTCAGAGAGCAATGAACCGTGAAAAAAAGTTGAAGGTGACGTTGGCAAATATGGTTGATGATGAGATTCTGAATAATGTCATCCCCATTACGCCTGCAAATGTCAGGGAGCAGTAAGGTTGACAGTTACGCCACAACCATTTTTGTCTTTAATATTTATAGTGTAGGTTCCGGGGCAAAGATGATTTAAGTACCTTTTATCATGTCCGGCTGAGGTGGGCCAGGAGTAGCTGTATGGGTCTGTGCCTCCTGAGGCAGTTATCATTATCCATTCTTTACAGCCACAACCTGTGCAGTTGGCAGTACCTTTGGTAAATTGTCCTAACAATGATGGTGGTGAAATTATAAGAGCATTCGTCGCGGTAGTACAGCTTTTTGCATCAGTAACTGTTACAGTATAATTGCCCGCAGCAAGACCTGTGATTGTTTGGGTGGCTTGCCCATTGCTCCAGTTATACACGTAAGGTGAGGTGCCGCTTCCACCTTGGGCGGACGCTGATCCCGTACCTCCGTTACAATTTATATTTGTTGCTGAAATTGTTACGGTAACCGCAGGATTAACTGTTACTACTGCTGTTGAAGTGGCTGTGTTTCCCCCGGTATCTTTTATTGTTACAGTATAGGTTGTGGTGGATGCAGGACAAGGACTTATGTTTTGCGTAGTTGCTCCATTGTTCCATGAATAAATATATGGGTTGGCACCACCGCTGCCATAGGAGGTAACTGTGGCACAACTGCCCAGGCAAACTGAACTGCCGGTGGCAGTTACAATGGGACCGGTGCAGTTAATTATTGTAATAGGACTTGTTAAAGCATTCGTACATCCTCCATTTGTAACCGTATGTCGTACATTATATGTACCCGCTGTTAAAAAAGTGTAGGAAAAATCTGTTGTTGTACCGCTTACATTTGCCGGAGTTATAGTCCAGCTATATGTGCCTGTTGAACCTGTATTAATAAAGTTTACTGTAGTTCCGATGCAAATAGTTCCACTTGGTGATTGGGTGAAGGAGGGGTCAGCTGGGTTCGTGGAGGAAGGTACAGTAGCCGTAGATGTTTGGGTACAACCATTCGAATCTCTTATAGTAACAGTATATGTTCCTGATATTATTCCTTGACAGCCAGCATTAAAAGTACCACATCTATTTGCATAAATGGATGTACTACCTGTAGCCCATAAATATGTATACGGTCCGGATGATCCGGATACAGTAACGGTGGCATTTCCAGTCGCACTATTGCAAGTTGTAGCAAGAGTTGTAATAGCAACAGTCATTTGGGAAGGTTGGGAAATACTGACTTGTTTTACAGAGCTGCAGGCATTAGCATCTGTAACGGTAACAATGTATGTGCCGGCACTTAATCCTGTAATTGCTGCTCCGGTGTTTCCGGTTGACCACAAATAAGTATAAGAGGGAGTTCCATTTGTAGCGGTAACTGCAGTGGATCCATTACTTGCGCCATAGCACTGCAAATTTGTTTGCGTTATTGATGTAATCAATGCTCCCGAAGATGAAACTGTAACTATGGCTGTATCTTTATTGCAGTTCATATCGGCAACAATAACACTGTAAGTGCCTGCACCTAAACCGGTCACTGTTTTTGTTGTTTGTCCTCCCGGTATCCAGTAATAATTGTAGGAAGGATTACCACCTGTTGGGAGGGCGGTAACAGTACCAACATTGCCATTGTTACAATTTCCGGATGGAGTTGCAAGTGCGGAAACATTTAAAGGAGCAGCGACACATGCCGATAAATTTAATGATGAAAGAAAGCCATCACCACAGGCAATTACTTCTCCGGTAATTCCCAAACAAATATCATATACTGCTCCCGGAGTGGTCGCTGAAGCAATGAAATTTAAGTTTGAATCGTATTTATATACTCCAGCACCGGATGATACATATATATTCTCACACGTATCCAATACAATTCCCGAATTACCGTTGGCACTGGTTGCTAAAACGCCTCCGGGTATAATAATAGTGCTTCCAATTATGGTTCCGTTAGCTAAGTTTCTTTTGTTCAGAACAGATCCACTGGTTGTGTAAATATAATTTTTACTGACTGCTATTAAGTGTACTGATCCGGGCTGTCCTATAGCTGCAGCTTGATTTGCAAATTTCCCATAGTGTGTCCAATATAGCAGTGGATAACCGTGATTAAGTGACCACGAATTATTTAGGGAAGGAGAAAAAGCTGTGAGAGACCCAAATTTGCTACTGTTTGGCGTAGAAAAATTATTTCCAACAGTTATACCATAGTAATTTCCATTCGGAGCCAATACCAGATCTCTTAGATCATCTTGATTGGGAGCACCATTAAAAATAGGTTGAACTGTTGATGAAGTGTTCCCTGTTCCGGGATTTATATACAAGGCCTGATTTGGAGCTCCTCCATCTTCCCCTGATGTGACAAAAGGATTGGAATTATCACAATCAAAAAGTAGCCGGTATAATTCGCGATTCCCTCCGCCCAAGGCAGCATTTGCCCATATTGGAATACCCAAACTATTTACTTTAAATAGTTGGGCTCCGTATCCAGCCAAAATATAAACATTACCCGATTTATCTATTTTAAGGTCATCACCATACCTTCCGCTAAAGCCTACGGTTACCGGAGTATAGGTCCAAAGTAAGGATCCGGCAGAATTATATTTTTTAAGAAGCATTGGAATACCACTATTTTCTGGTCCTCCCAGAATATAAATATTACCTGCATTGTCTCTTTCAACCTCAAGGATTTGATTGGATGTGTTCATTGTAATGCCAACTGTCCAGGGGTCTATAACAATGCTGCTTTTGTCATCATAATTCTTTAAATTAAAACCAACAGTTTTATTTATTACTGAAAAAGATGAAGCAATTTCAGTTTTGTCGGATTCATAAAAAGTAATTGGGGCATGATCTATTATATCGCCTAATGCAATTACAAGATGTATGTTTCCCAGTTCGTCTTTCTTTATTTTATCAGCACCCGAATACTTCATCTTAACTTTTGAGACATCGGCACCAGGATGAACGAGAATAGAATATTTTACTCCTTCCTTCTCATGGAAAATATATTCCACATCTATGCCAGTATACAGACCTTTATAGATCAGTTTTTTATATGCCGATGCCTTATATGATTTCTTTTCATCACCGTAAGTGTAGTATTGGGAAACCATGTTTTCGGCAACTAGCTTAACATTCGGGTTGGAACCTAACCATTCGAAATTTACAGTGTAAGAAATTGTTTTCATGTTTTTTGCGATTTCCTTCTCCACCTTCTCTTCATTAGCTTCATTTTTGTGTCCTCGTTTCTTTTCAATTTCCTCGATCATTTTCTCAGGGATCTCCGCCTTGTCATAGCGGTAGGTAAGGCCTTTTGAAGTAAAAAATATTTGCATTCCGTTGTCGAATACTCCAAATAAAATTTTTGATGCAGGTCGCTTATCCTTTTTATCAAACTGCCCCTTATTTTCTATAAAAACATTATTCCGGAAAATGTCATTCCTTGTCCAGTCTGAAGAAGGATTTTCTGAATTAGAACCTGTCAATTGCGCTTGCATTGATTGCCCCATAAAAAAAATCGAAATAATAAGCGCTAATCTTTTCATTGAGGTGATTTTTTCATTTTTTTTGATCCTGTGATTTAATTGCAAATAATGATAAGAGCGTCTTCTTTTTCATTTTTATTATATGCAAGTTGGGCCAAAAAAAAGCAAAATACAAACAAAAAATATCTTATTTGTAGGAGTCTGATTTTAAGTATCGGGTATTATTTTAACTTTGTATAAAATAAATCGTCTAATGAAAAGCAGAAAAAGAGATAAATCGCCTGAGCTTTTTAACCTGGTAAAGTCATTGACTGGTCCGGAGAAGAGATACTTTACTGTTTTTGCTCAACGCCATGTGATCGGGGAGGAAAATAAATACCTGAAACTGTTTGATGCTATTGATGAGCAAATGGAATATAATGAAGAAGCGTTGCTAAAACGGTTTTCAAAAGAAAAATTTTCCAGGCAACTTCATGTAGCAAAAAACTACCTCTATGAAATGATATTAAAAAGCATGCGGGTTTTTCATTCAAAAAAGACTTTTCAAAGTGAGGTCAGGGAATTACTGGATTACGCAGATTTTTTATGCTTAAAAAAACAATCGAAGCAATTCAATAAAATAATTACCAAAGCGAAGAAACTTGCATTGGATAATGATTTGTATGCGGGTTATATCGAAGCTTCTGAAATGCAGTTGCGATATATGGAAGGTATAGCAAATGTAAATTGGCTGGAAGAAAATTTAGAGGGGGTCTACTTTAAGCAAAGCGGGGCAATTGCTGAAATGGCAAATTTCCAGCAATACCGGAAATTAGCTTATGAAACTTATATTTTAAGCGAAAAAGTCGGATTTGCCAGATCCGAAAATGACATCAAAAAATTCGATAAGCTATTAGGTAATAATGTTCTTCTTGAAAAAAGAGAAACTGCTTTATCCGACAGGTCGCGTATAATCTATTATCATCTGAACGGTATTTATTTTTTAATAAAAGAAAAGATCAAAGAAAGTCTAAAATCCTTTACGGATCTTACCAGCTTTATAAAAAGCGACCCCGGCCGGTTACGGCAATATATAAGAAACTATCTTTTTACAACTAACAATATAATCAGCATATTGATCAAACATGCAACTTTTGAAAAAACCTTGCGGTATATCAATAGTATAAGGGAGGTTCCGGAAGAGATTATACCGGATAATGAGGAACATTTTATTATGCATTATAATAATATACTCCGCGTATTTACCGGTTTCGGGAGATTTAATGAAAGTACAAATTGGCTGTTGTTTATTGAACAATGGATAGTTGAACTTAAAGGAAAAAATTTTCAGAAAAATTACATCTTCCGTTTGTATTATAATCTTGCATATATGAATTTCGGAATTGGAAAGTATAAGCAGGCGTTGATATGGCTTAATGCGATAGAGGGGGAAAGCAATAATAATTTAAGCATTGACATAAATTGCCGGTCACGTATTTTAAAAATACTGATTCAATATGAGTTGGACGGTAATGAATTCTCCGGAAGTGAGGTCCGTTCAGTTTCACGCTACCTGAAAAAGGTAAAGCGTTTTCATAAAACTGAACAAGTCTTATTTGTATTTCTTGATAAAAAAATTTCAAAAATAAGCTCACAAAAGGAAAGAGTAGAGCTGTTCCGGAGTTTTAAAAAGGAAGTTGAGCACATTTTCCAGGATCCGGAAGAAAAAAGGGCAATGGAATATTTCGATTTCATTTCCTGGTTGGGTAGCAAGATAGAAAGGCGATCATTCGCTGAGATTGTGCGAGGGAAGGCCTTAAAGAAAAGCCGCTTATCTGTTAAGGTGCAGTGAGGACCACACCCGCGTTGCAGCCATTTTTGTCTGTGATGTTTATAGTGTATGTTCCCGGGCAAAGATGATTCTTGTACCTATTTGTATTGCCATCTGACCAGGAATAGTTATATGGGCTTGTACCGCCTGTGGCAGTTACAATTATCCATTCTTTACAACCGCAACTGCTACAGCTGGCTGTGCCTTTGGTAAATTGTCCCATAAGAGTGGGAGGCGAAATTATTGCAGATGTAGAAGTAGCAGTGCAGCCTTTGCTATCAGTTGCTGTTACAGTATAATTTCCTGTAGTAAGGCCTGTAGCTGTTTGCGCGGTTTGTCCGTTGCTCCAGTTATATGCATACGGGGAAGTACCACTTCCGCCTAAGGCGGACGCTGATCCCGTACCTCCGTTACAATTTATATTTGTTGCTGAAGTTGTTACGGTAACCGCAGGATTAACCGTTACTACAACTGTTGAAGTGGCTGTATTTCCCCCGGTATCTTTTATTGTTACCGTGTAAGTGGTGGTTGAGACTGGGCAAGGGTTTATGTTTTGTGACGTATCACCGGTACTCCAGGAATAGGTGTAAGGATTTGTGCCACCGCTACCATAGGATATCGCAGTTGCACAAACTCCCGGGCATATACTTGAACCGGCTGCAGTAGCGGTAATTCCACAGGGAGTAATTGTAATGTAATTAGCTTGTGTTACTGAAATAGTATCACAGGGACTCATAATTTTTACTGATACATCATAAGTCCCGGTATTAGTCCAGGTAATGTCTTTGGGGTTATGTATGTTGGAGGTTCCCTGAAAACTTCCATTAAATGTCCACAGATAAGTAGTGTTGGTGGTATCACAGGTTGTATTGGTTAAACTAAAGGAAACAGGAGTATTAGAACAACCTGTTGTTGGGTTGGCTACAAAACTGGCTACATTATTGGGCAGGCCGCAAGCATTGATACACAATTTGGCTACTGTTGCATCTTCAGCTCCACCACATGTTTGCTGATAAGCATTGGGAGTTACGGGGAAATTACATGTTGAAAAACCAACCAAATATACATAGCCACCATATACAGCTATGGATCCACCAACAGGTGTTGTTTCGTTATGTGGGCTTGTGGAATTGCCAATACCAATATAGCCTGAACATATAAGTGTACCAGTAGGTCGAAAAGCGCTAATGAATGATCCTCTGTACCGGCGAAACCAGGTTGATAAGCACAGACTGTGCTTGGGAAATTTATGCTGTAAGTATCTCCTCCGACAATAATATTACTATTTATATCACATGCAAGTCCGGTATTATAGTCATTGCTGCCACCGGTTGCGGGTCCATTAATACCTCCACCTAAATAGGTTCCCCATTGTCTTATTCCTGATGAATTAAATTTGTTCCTGATAAGCCTATGGGAAAATTTGTCGAACTGGTAGACCCTGTAACAATTACATTATCGGATCCATCAGTAATTACACCTCTTCCGGATTCAATACCAGTGCCACCATAAAAGGTCGCCCAAAGACGCACACAAGCAGGAGTTAATTTAACAATAAATGCATCAAAAGAAGAATCACTCAAAATTGTTTGAAATGCTCCGACAGATTTCGGAAAATTTCCTGATCTGGAATAACCTGTAAAAATAACATTTCCCAACGCGTCATTTGTTATGCAGTTACCTGCTTCAGTATTATTTCCCCCATAATAAGTTATCCAGGTATTAGGATCGATGATTAGACGATAATTTGTGTTGAAAGTAGAAAATTTGAAAGTTACATTATAAGTCTTTTGTCTCAGGTTTTTTGTCTTTAGTTTTGAGGTTTGAAGCGGTATACTATAGACTTCAGGTTCTAATACGTATTCTGCTTTAACGTTTACAATTTTCCCGTTTATGTTTTGATATACTTTGGGAATGGATTCGTAAAACTCATTTATGCTGGTTTTGATCACTAAGTTTCCTTCACCATTGAGATATATACTTTCAGCTCCCGTCCACTTAAGTTGTATTTGATTGGGTCGGCATGGGGTTGTACGATAAGGTCGTATTTTAGGCCATGGTCTTTGTTGCCCCTTCGGCTTTGCTCAGGGCAGGCATAATAAATTACATCAATGTTGTTGTAAATATTTTTGCAGGTTATTTTGTTATATTGTTTTACCTTGGATATACCTTGCGGGCAGTGGGCATAATAAAAATTTTGGTAGCCATCGACTTCGTCTTCATTTACAGCGGATATATTGCTATTACAACCTGCAAAATCCATATCAACCCGATGAAGTTTAATGCTTTCCATTTCCAGTAATTCATCTTTCTTTTCTTTCTCATAGGCTTCGGTTATTGTTCCCGCTTTAATTAAATCTTCTATTTGTTCATCAACTTCGTGCATTACTTCGGTCATATTGGTGTAGACATAACTAATGCCGGTTTTGCGTAAGTAAATATCGGCTCCTGCGCCATCGCCTTTGTATAAAACATCGGGGCGCAGCTTTCCGTCCGTATCTGTTAGCTGGCCTTTGTTGGGGGTGAAGCACAGGCCATTGCCGCGAAGTGGGTTCCGGGTTTGCAGGTTTCCCGATCCAATGCTGAGGTCAGTTCGGGCTTTTGTCGAGAACTGGGCGTGGCTGTGGCCAATGAATACTACTACCGCAGCAAGGGGCAACAGCTGCTTTATAGTATTGTATTGGTGCATGGTGTATGGGTTTTCAATTGATCATAAATACGTTTTTGTTTTATTATCTCCCGATCACTCGGGATCAAATTAACATATTTTCAAATTATTTTACGGTGCGCTCAGGTTAACATTTATACTACATCCGTTTTTATCTTTGACATTTATAGTATACGTTCCGGGACAAAGATGATTCTTATACCTTTCGATATATCCACCCGTCCATAAGTATGAATATGGACTTGTACCACCGGTGGCAGTTACCATTATCCATTCTTTGCAACCGCAACCTGTACATCCGGCGGTGCCTTTGGTAAATTGTCCGGCTATTGCAGGAGGTGAAGTTATTGAGGCGGTAGAAGTTGAGATGCAGCCCTTGCTATCAGTTATAGTTACAGTATAATTGCCTGCCAACAAGCCTGAAACCTGGAACCCTGAACCCGTAACCCCGGCGCTCCAGTTATAAGTATATACAGGTGTGCCTCCGCCCGCGGTAGCCATAGCGGTTGTAGTTCCTCCGTAGCAGTTGATCAAACCTGAAGTAAGGCCAGATGTTAGTGCATTGTCCGGTTGAGTAATAGTTACAGTTTGCGTACCGGTATTATTTCCATCATCGGAAACAGTTACGGTGTATGTTCCCGCGCAAAGACCTGTTGGAGTTTGTGCAGTTTGTCCATCATTCCATAAATAGGTAAATGGAGCAGTGCCTCCTGAGGAAGATACTGTGGCCAACCCATTACACGTTCCTTTGCATGATACATCAGTAGAAACGATTGTAGCAGTTAAAATAATATTACAGGCAGAGAGTTTGGTCAAAAAAACATCCATGAATCCGCCTCCATACATATTTTGAAAACCGCCAGATGATATGCCATCATTCCCATTCGTATTTCCGAATAAATAAGCGGCGCCAGCAGCTTTGGAAAGGACACTAAATCCCCGGTCGTCTCCGGTACCGCCATAGTAAGTGGCACATAGACGATTTCCGGAAGCGTCAAATCTTACCATAAATGCATCAGTAGCGCCTCCGCCATAAACATTTTGAAAGCCGCCCGATGCAATTCCTGCAAGACTGCTTGTTTCTCCGCAAAGAAAAACATCGCCCGCATTATTACAGGTTACACCCCATCCGTCTTCTATTCCTGTCCCACCGTAGTATGTAGCCCATAACCGATTTCCGGCCGGATCAAATTTTACGAGGAATGCATCATTTGTAGCAATATTTCCAATCGCGTTTTGAAAACCTCCTGATGCGATTCCGACATTGCTTTGTGTTAAGCCACTTAAGTAAATATTTCCCAAAGGATCTACCGCCAGATCTCTGCCCAGGTCATCAGCATTGCCTCCATAATATGTTGCCCAGAGCCTGTTTCCTGCTGCATCAAATTTCACCAGGAACGCATCGAAAAGATTGCCTCCGTGTACATTTTGAAATCCTCCCGATGCAATTCCAGCTAAGGAAGCCGTATAGCCGCCTAAATATACATTTCCAAAAGCATCAGTAACTACTGCCCATCCATATTCAGAAGCTGAATTTCCATAATATGTTGCCCATAGCCTGTTCCCGGCCGGATCAAATTTTACCAAAAAAGCGTTTAGTGCCCATCCCGGAGGAATGACATTCAGAAATCCTCCTGAAGCAATTCCCGATAGACTTGCTGTAGTGCCGGCTAAATAAACATTTCCAAAGGGGTCAGTACTTACACCCAATCCCCAGTCGGCACCCGGTCCGCCGTAATAAGTGGCCCATAGGCGATTCCCATTCGCATCAAACTTAACTAAGAAGGCATCAGTGCCACCACCTGCGAAAGCATTTTGAAATCCGCCTAATGAAATATTCGCGTTGTTATTTGTAAAACCCGCCGCATAAACATTTCCAATATTATCAACTGCAACAGAAGTTGCCTGCGTGTTCTTTGCAAAGCCCGCACCATAATAAGTGCCCCATAAACGGTTACCTGCAGCATCAAACTTTGTAACAAATCCTTCATACCAACCTCCGCCTGTATACACATTCAAAAATCCACCGGCCGCAATATTATTGGGACTGGATGTTTCTGCGGCTATGTAAACATTTCCGGCAGCATCACCTGCAATACACTTGCCGGCGCTCCAGCTTAATCCGATATCATCAAACTCAGATCCACCATAATAGGTTCCCCAAAGTCTACCGCCTTGTGCATACATATTTTTGGTGCAAATGCCCCAAAGAATGAGAAACGGTAAAAAAGTAAGAAGAAAAGTATTTCTTTTCATTGTTGGCCGACCAAATTTTAGTTCACGCTAAAATACTTGATTTTATTTGTTTGCCTATCCACTTTATGGGTTGCTATAATCGCTTTGTGGAACGACAGAGTATGAGGATTCAGCAGGATCATGTGTTTGATAAGCAGTGTTTTTGAGGCACGCAGCAAAATCAATTTTTTTTAATTCAGGGTACATTAAGATTAACTTTTGTACTGCAGCCATTTTTGTCAACAATATTTATTATAAATGTACCCGGACAAAGTTGATTTTTATATCTGTTCGTATATCCATCTTGCCATAAGTATGTATAAGGGCTGCTGCCGCCTGTAGCATTCACCAGTACCCACTCTTTGCAACCGCATCCTGCACAGGTGGCAGTGCCCTTTGTAAATTGACCAACGATGGGCTGTGGTGAAGTAATTGAGGTTGTAGTAGTTGTTGTGCACCCTTTACTATCAGTAACAGTTACAGTATAGTTGCCTTGTAATAGCCCTGTGGCAATGGCTGTAGTTTGCCCGCCAGCACTCCAGGTGTATGTATACGCAGGCGCGCCGCCGCCGGCTGTTGCAGTAGCGCTTGTTGTTCCTCCGGAGCAATTGATGGTTCCTGTTGTAATAGCTACTGTTGAAGAAGCCGGTTCTGTTATACTCACAGTGCTTATACTTTGACATCCGGATCCGTCCTTTACCGTAACTGTGTAACTTCCAGCCGTGAGACCTGAAATTGTGGCTCCAGAAGCTCCATTGCTCCAGGAATAAGTGAAAGTTGGAATTCCACCTACGGCAGTTGCGGTAACACTTCCGTTATTACCACCTTTGCAATTCACATTTGAAACTATTGAAATTGTAGCAGTTCCTCCACTGGTGTTATTTACTGTTGCATTTGTAATAATCGTACAACCTTTTGCATCAGTAACAGTAACATTGTAATTTCCGGATGATAACCCGGAAGCTGTTACGGAAGTAGCACCTGAACTCCAGCTGTAAGTTAAAACCCCTGTGCCGCCGTTTGCGTTAACAACCGCGCTGCCATTTGAAGAACCGCAGGACGCATCACTAACATTAACGTTTGCAGAAAGAACCGGCGGTTGTGTAATACTTGCTGATGATGTAGCAGTGCAACCTTTGTTGTCAGTAATAGTTACTGTGTAATTGCCTTGGATAAGTCCGGTTGCAGTAGCTGTAGTTTGTGCAGTGGAGTTCCATAGATAAGTATAAGCGGGGGTGCCGCCTCCGCCTGTGGCTGTGGCTGTAGCCGTTCCTCCAAAGCAATTGATAGTTCCCTGAATTATACTTATAGATGTAGCAGTCGGTTGTGTGATACTTGTGGTAGATGTAGCAGTACACCCTTTGTTGTCTGTAATAGTTACTGTGTAAGTGCCCTGTGTAAGTCCGGTTGCATTAATGGTAGTTTGCCCGGTCGCGTTCCACAGATAGGTGTATGCGGGTGTTCCACCTCCGCCTGATGCAGTAGCTGTAGTTGTTCCACCAAAGCAGTTGATCGTTCCGGGAGAAATGCCGGCAGTGGCTGCCGTGGGTTGCGTTATATTTGTAGTTGAAGTAGCCGTACATCCCTGGTTATCTGTAACTGTTACCGTATATGTTCCTTGTGTAAGTCCTGTTGCAGTTGCATTAGTTTGGCCGGCGACATTCCACAAATAGGTGTATGCTGGTGTTCCTCCACCACCGGTTGCAGTTGCGGTAGTAGTTCCTCCAAAGCAGTTAATTGTTACAACAGAGATGCTTGCCGTGATTGCCGCGGGTTGGGTAACACTCGTTGTGGCGGTTTTTGTGCACCCGTTATTGTCTGTTACAGTTACTGTATATGTACCCTGTGTTAGTCCGGTATTGGTTTGTCCGGTTGCGCCATTATTCCAATTATAGATATAACCTGGCTTACCATCTGAAGGCGTTACTGATACAGATCCGTTATTCCCTCCAAAGCACTTTAAATTGGTACTTGATGGAACTAATGTTGGCGGAACGCCTACAGTAATTGTTTGCGGACTACCGCCTCCGCAACTTGGAAAATTGGAGTTCCAAATTGTATATGTGCCGGGTGCTGCATATGTATGTGTGGGGTTTTCCAGATTTGAGTTGGTTGCATCCCCAAACGACCATGACCAATTTGTGTATGGCCCGTCAAATGTCCACTGTGTGCAGGGTGGGGCCGCAAAATTTACTGTAAGGCTGCAATTAGTACTTGAATAAGAAAATCCTTCTGTTGGAGCAGAGCTGCGAAGCATAAGCACCCCCGGTTGAGGATTTAATCCAGCAATAGCCTCGTTTAATTTTGTTGATTGAAAAACACCAGCTGTGGTTGGAAAGTCAAATGAATGTGAATTGTAGCCCATCAATACGCCTTCGCAACCCATGTGCGATAATGAGTAATCAGAATATAGGCATGCGTTATAATCTTTATTTGTTCCGCCAAAAAAGGAGGAGTACAATAGTTGGGCAGCGGCTCCGTTTGTGCAATTTATTTTCAATAGGAAATTGTCGGATAAGCCGCCATTGTATGTTTTATCGTAAGCCTGACAAGTTGTGGGAAAATCTGCAGAACTTGTTGTGCCCGCAACAAACAGGGGAATTCCCATGCCGCCAAAACCATAAACAATATCATCTCCGTAATCGTCAGCACCTCCGCCTACAAATGTAGAATATACAGGGGCGTTGCCCGCAAGGTTCATTACGGTAACAAAAACATCATAGCCTCCGTTTTGGGTAATATCATAAGCTCCGGGTGTAGTGGGGAAGCCTACAGAATTTGTATATCCTGTAACAGCAACCTGATTTGCAAAATTGAGATAACAATTTGTTGCTGACTCATTTCCGGGTCCGCCCAGGTAGGTTGAATATAATGGTATCGCATTCGGAACACCACCTGGTGCATCGAAAGCAAATACAAAAGCGTCGTCTCCTAAGTTGTAAACAGCATCAAAAGCGCCTACAGTAGTCGGAAAATTAGGGGAGTTTGTAGAACCAACTATAAATATTCGGTCGGTTCCAAATGTATTTAATGTAATGCCATTGCCATAGTCATCTCCACTGCCTCCGATGTAACTTGAATATGTTACCATAGTTCCTGCCGGATTTAGTTTAGTGAAGTATGCGTCAAATCCGCCGTTGGGTGTTACATCAAAAGCTCCGGCAGTGGTTGGAAAGTCAGTTGATTTGGTATAGCCTGTATAATAAGGTACCCCGCCTCCGTCAACCCTTACATCTGTGCCATAATCATCACCAGTGCCACCAAGGAAAGTTGACCAGAGCATTACTGCTCCTAAAGTACCATCCAGTTGAAAGCAAAATGCGTCCGCTGCTCCTCCGTTATAGGCAGGGCCTAATACTCCTGCTGTAGTTGGGAATGCGGCAGAGGCCGTATACCCCGTAACATATACTACATCCGGCATTGTTCTGGCCAATATGCCTTGTCCACGGTCATTACCGGCCCCGCCAACGTAGGTGGCCCATAACATATTGGTACCCGTTCCGTCTAACCTGAATACATATACGTCTTCCCCTCCGTTAAATGTATTGTCATAAACACCGGGAGTAACAGGGTATGAGGCATTATAATAGCCCGTGCCAAAAATGGCAGGGTTCGCAAAATTACCTCCTACGCTTATATCATTAATATTTCCCGAACCTGCACCTGCTATTCCTCCTACAAATGTTGACCATTGAAGGATTACAGGATCAATAATGAGTTCTTTAGATTTGTCATATTTACCTGTAATTTTAAATCCGTAGGTTTTGTCATTGATAAGCAAAAATTGAACAGGGACTTCTGTTTCTTTTCCGTTAATGATCTGATAAGCATACGGTTTTCTTTCCTGTATAATGCCCCATTTATTTGTGAATTCAATATCGCCGGTGTTGTTGATAGTAATTTTTTCTATGCCATCAACAGTTCTTCTGATTTTATTAACATCCGCACCTGGTTTCAGGATATAATCATATTCAAGATCTTTTGAAGTGTTGTAAAACTTTAAGTCAATTTTGTCATATACATCTTTGTAAATAATTTCGGAATAATCAGGAACATTTGAAATCTGTTTGTTATTTATAAAATAATTAGCATGACTTTCCTTTTTACCCGAAGGAAGAATGTGGGTGTTGGGGTTTGTGCCATCGAGGTGAATGTTCCAGACCAAAATTTCATAATCCTTACCTGAAATATTTTGATTGGTTTTAGTCGTATCTGAAATAATATCTCTTCTGTGTGCAAAGCTGAGACAATTGTTCATGAAATAAATATTGCCATTTTCGGATGCTGCCTGGAACAAGATCTTGTTCTCCCACTGTCCGTGATTTGGTCGGAACGAAACGGGCATATTCATTATGTTTTGGATAATTTCTTCTTTGCGTTTTGTTAAATCGGAATCATTTTCCTCGCTGTCGGTTTTTGCTGATAAAGGATCATTCACAAACAATGATGTTGAAATGAATAGCAACATAGTGTAAATAAGCGATTTTTTTTTCATTAGTCTTTGTAATTCATCAACCATACATCTAAAATTAATTCAATAAAAACGCTAAATCAATAAGAAAAATGTAATAAATTTGATTTCATATAATATAATTATAAAATAAATATTTTATAAAATATTGATAATCAAATAAATAATATAATTTATACTTATTTATTGTTTTAATTTATATGCAAAATATCGACCTTTTTGCCCTTATTAAGTCTTTAAATCAGACAGAAAAGCGCTATTTTAAAGTTTTTGCCTCAATGAGTATGAAAGCAAAAGAGAGTTCTTTTGTTAAGTTGTTTGATGCAATGGATAAACAAAAGGAATACAATGAAAAGCAATTCCTGACGAGATTTAAACAAGAATCATTCACCAAAAATTTTCGTTTCAACAAACACTATCTTTTTAACCTCATATTGAAGTCCATGCGGCTTTATCATAGTAAGGGAAGTGTGCAGGCGCAATTGGCCGATATGAAAAAGGACCTGGATTTTTTGTACAGGAAGAAGCTTCATAAGGCGGGGTTAAAATTGCTTGTGAAAGCACAAAAATTGGCGCTGAAGTATGAAGTACACAATGATCTTGTTGATTTGTATAAAAAGGAGCATGTGTATTCAAGGTATAAAAACTCGCCCCCAAAACATGTTTCATATTTGAATAAACTGCTGACAAAGGAATTGAGAGCTTTAAAGGATATGGAAAATGTAGTTCGTTATGAATGGCTGAGTGATAAAACCGAAGCGGTGGCTATAGCTTATGGAGAAGCATCTGTCGGGAAAGCCAATGCCGAACTGAAAATAATATTTAGGAATCCTTTGTTGCGTGACTATAAGCTGGCGACCACCACTACTTCAAAATTATGGTACCACCTTGCTAACACCACTTATAACTATTACAATATGAATTATCAAAAGGCTTTTGATCATAATCAGGGGGCAATTGATATTGTTAGCCAAAATTGCACGTTGAGTTATAATTCGTATTCTGATTACCTGACATTACTTTCCAGGCAGATTGTTATTTCCGGTTTATTGAAAAATTACAGCGCTATGGCGGAAGGAATAAGGTTGGCTAAAGTAACTATGCAGGATAACCCGGGTGCTCCTATTGCTTTAAAAATCGAGTTCAGTTTGCATGAACTGTTGTATTATACTGATACTGCTGATTTTGATACTGCATTACAATTGGTTGAAAAGCTTCAGGAGGATATGGTTCAGCCGGATTTCAAATTGAGTTCACATGGTTTACAGATCATATATTATAATTTTGCCACTGTGTATTTTATTACAGCGGTTCACAGATCCGCTTTGGTTTTTGTGAATAAGATCCTGCAAATGAGCAAGGACGAAATTCGTCCGGATATTTATAACTCTACAACATTATTAAATATAATTATACAATATGAATTAGGCAGGATACAGTATGCAGAAGAGCTTGCCGTATCTGCATATTCAACTTTTGAAAAGGAAAATATGTTGGGGGAAATGGAAACGATAATATTAGAGCTGTTTCGTAATAACTATTCAGCAACTGCTTCCCGAAAAGATACTGTTCAGTTATTCTCGGAGTGTTTGGAAAAATTATTGGTAATTAGAAATATCCCTTCCGAAAAGAACAAGCTTCAGTACCTCGATTTCATTTCATGGCTCAAAAGTAAGATCCAAAACCGGTTGCTCGCAGAGGTGATAAAAGAGAAAGTGAAAAAAGAGAAGAGCAAATAGAGTGGAATATAACGGGAGTTCTGATAAAGAATATTGCCTTGCCGCACTTACCTTACAACTGTAACATTACCCTTTAATTTCACTTCAGCATTTGTTTTAATGCAAGTTGCCCTCAGGTAATATACATAAGTGCCGCGTTCCATTTCTGTGCCTTTATATGTTCCATCCCAGCCATGAACCTGGTCGAAGGCTTCAAACAACAGGTTACCCCATCGGTCGTATATCGCCCAATAGATCTGACTCAGGCCGTTGCCTTCAATAAAGAGTATATCATTCTTTCCATCATTATTGGGAGAGAATATATTGGCAACATATACAGCCGATTCGTCATCAATGCAAGCTTGTTTTACTGTGATTGTTAACAGGGCAGTTACAGTACACCCGTTGTCATCGGCAGCAACAACTGTATAGGTTGTAGTTGTCGCTGGACTCGCTGTTGGGTTTGAACAATTGGTACAAGACAATCCTGAAGCCGGAAGCCATGTATATGTTGAAGCTCCTGTTACAGTTATAGCTATACTGTGACCATCCATTATTGTTTGCTGTGCAGGCACAATAGTTATAACAGGGGGTGGCGCATTTTTTACAGTATCAGTTGCGATTGCAGTACAACCATTGGCATCTGTAGCGGTTACGGTATAAGTGCCGGCAATAAGATTCACCGCTACGGAATCCGTTTGTCTGCCTGTTGTATGATCCCATTCGTAAGTAAAGGAAGGTGTACCCCCGGCCACATGTGCGGTAATCGTACCCGTCGCGCCGCCACATACTGTTTTGGTGCTTTCAGAGGATAGAGTAATGCCGTCAATCTGCACCACTGTAATTGTTTGTGTTGAAGTGCAGCCATTTGCCAGATCGGTAGCCGTAGCAGTATAAGTTCCCGGAGCTGTAACAGTGGCGGGATCTGCCGTATTAGTTAATGCGCCGCCATTCCATACTATTGAACTTCCTGCTGCTGTACCTGTCAAAACAACACTTGTTGTACGGCACGTAAGACTGCCGCTGCTCGTTGCAGTTACTGTTGGCGGTATGGTGTCGATCGTTACCGTTACGGTCTGTTGAGCCGTACATCCGTTAGCCGGATCGGTAATCACTAAGGTATAAATATCGGCCACTGAGACTGTATTGATATCCGTTGATGGCCCGCCTGTCCATTGGAAAGTAGCGCCGGTTGTGGCTGAGCTGCCTGTTAATATTACACTTCTATTGGTGCAGGTAAGAGGTGGGGGAGATGCTATGCTGATATCGGGAACACCCGGGTTTGCCGTTATAGTTACTGTTTGTGTTGCGGTACAGCCATTTGTTGTGTCAGTCGCCGTAATAGTATAAGTTCCCGCAGCTGAAACAGCAGCAGGGTCAGCAGCGTTGGTTAAAGCTCCTCCATTCCAAACCATAATATTGCCAGGACTCGTGCCGGTCAATGCCACACTTGTTACAATACAGGTTAAATTACCACTTGCTGTAGCAGTAACAACCGGCGGAGTGGTATTGCTTACTACAGTTACAGTTTGCGATGCTGTACACCCGTTGGCCGGATCAGTAACAGTTATAGTATAAATGCCGACTGTTGATACCACATTGCTATCTGATGCAGGTCCTCCTGTCCATTGAAAAGTAACACCAGAAGCTGTTGAGCTGCCTTTTAAAGTCACACTTGTATTGGTGCAGGTAAGCGGTAATGGCGGCGCAATACTGATATCCGGCACGCCCGGACTGGAAGTGACAGTAACTGTTTGTGTTGATATACATCCGTTAGCCGGATTGGTAACAGTCAGCGTATAAATAGCGGCTGCCGATACAGAATAACTTGCTGTAGTTGGTCCGTTTGTCCACTGGTACGTTGCACCCGCAGTAGTTGAATTTCCTGTTAATGTTACGCTCGTAACGATACAGGTCAGCTGAGCAGGTGTTGAAACACTTATGTCGGGTAGAAGAGTGTCAGCTGTTACGGTAACGGTTTGTGAGGCGGTACATCCGTTAGAAGGATCAGTAACAGTTAAAGTGTAAATGGCCGCCACAGAAACGGTATAAGTAGCTGTAGCAGGTCCTCCTGTCCATTGGAAAGTTACACCGGATGTTGTTGAACTACCGGTTAAAGTTACGCTGGGGTTAAAGCAGGTGATCTGCGAAGGTGTCACACTGATATCGGGAACGCCCGGACTTGATACAACTGTTACAGTTTGGGTAGCTGTGCAGCCGTTAGTAGTATCGGTTACTGTTAATGTATAAATACCTGCCGCAGAAACGGAATAAGCTGTCGTTGCAGGTCCTCCTGTCCACTGGAAAGCAGCACCCGTGGTCATTGAGCTGCCTGTCAGAATTACACTGGTAACAGTACAGGTGAGTTGCGCCGGAGTTGCAATGCTGATGTCTGGAACTGTCGTGTTTGATGTCACCGTAATGGTTTGCGTAGCTATACAACCGTTGGTCGTATCAGTAACTGTTAAAGTATAAACACCTGTTATCGATACAGTGTTGCTATCATTCGCGGGTCCATTTGTCCATTGGAAAGTAACTCCGGGAGTTATTGAATTACCTGTTAAAATTGCGATGGTATCTGTGCAGGTAAGTTCCGGTGGTGTGGTGATACTTACATCAGGAACTACAGTATTAGCTGCTACTGTAGCCGTTTGTGTTGCCGTGCACCCGTTTGCCGGATCAACAACAGTTAAAGTATAAATGCCTGCAGCAGAAACAGTGTTGCTTGCCGTTGCCGGACCTGCTGTCCATTGATAGTTTACTCCTGCAGTAACGGAAGTGCCTGTTAATGTTACACTGGTATTTATGCAGGTAAGTTGATCGGGTGCTGCAATACTGATATCAGGAATAATTGTATCAGTTGTTACAGTAACGGTTTGTGTTGCTGTACATCCGTTCGATGGATCAGTAATAGTTAAAGTATAAATGGCCGCCACAGAAACGGTATAAGTAGCTGTTGCGGGTCCTCCTGTCCATTGGAAAGTAGTACCCAGGGAGGTTGAACTGCCGGTCAGGGTTGTGCTTGTAACGGTACAGGTAAGTTGTGCCGGCGTTGCAATGCTGATGTCAGGAACTGTTGTATTTGATGTTACGGTAACGGTTTGTGTTGCGGTACAGCCCGTGGTCCCATCAGTTGCTGTAACAGTATAGGTTCCGGCAGATGAAACAATGGCAGGGTCGGCGGCATTAGTCAGCAAACCTCCATTCCAAACCATAGTGTTTCCGGCGCTGGTGCCGGTTAATGTCACACTGGTTATTATACAGGTAAGATCACCGCTGCTCACCGCAGTCACGGTTGGTGGTGTCCCACTGCCTGTTACGGTTACCGATGAAGTGTTGATGCATCCGTTGTTGTCTGTAACTGTTGCTGTATAAGTAATACCCGTGGCCAATCCGGATGCTGTTGCGGTAGTTTGTGCTCCGGGGTCGGACCAGGTATATGTATAAGGTGTTATTCCACCCGTTGCAGTAATTGTTGCCGAGGTAGTACCTCCATTGCAATTATTTAATACCGGCGGAGTAATAGTTGTAGTTAGCGCTGTAGGTTCTGTTATAGTTGCCGAAGAAGTTGACGAACAGCCGTTTTTGTCGGTTACAGTAACTGTATAATCACCGGGAGCAAGGGTTGTTATAGTTTGTGTGGTTTGTGAGGATGCCGGGGCACTCCAGTCGTAAGTATAGGGTGAGGCGCCGGTTGAAGGGTTGGCAGTAATGCTGCCATCAGATTTTCCGTTACAGGTAATGTTATTTGCGGTAACGGTCACATTCACGGAAGGATAAATAGCCACTGTTGCGACATCTGTATTTGCAGTGCCTTGTGAATCAGTAAGGGTTACAGTATATATTGTAGTAGCAGTAGGACAAACCTGGTGCGGGCCGGGACCGTTGCCAATATTTGGACTCCATGCATATGTATAAGGAGGAACGCCCAATGATGCAGTAGCATTCAGCGAGTGGCAATTTCCTGCACAAACTGAGTCTCCCAAAATTGATACAGCTATTGTACAGGCGGGTATGACCACCTGCTTGGTTACAGATGATGTACAGCCTGCAGCAGTACTTACAGTAAGCGTAACACTATAAGTGCCGGGAGCACTCCAGGTTATATTGGTTGGATTCTGAGTGGTAGAACTGCCGGGTGTTCCCCCCTGGAACGTCCAGGAATAATTTGTTATTGTCGATGGTGAAGTGATCGTAGAAGTATTTGTAAAACTGATGGGTTTGTTACAACCGGGTGTGGTAAAAGTAAAATCGGCGACAGGATTTGGTGAAACCCAAATAGTGTCATAATTGGTGGTCTTACAGCCATTAAACCCGGTAAGGGTTAATGTATAAACGGTGGTGGTAGTAGGGCAGGCATTTATCGTTGCGGTACTCAGATTTCCGGGCTGCCACTGATAAGATGCATAACCAACAGGAGCCTGCAAAGGAGTACACTGACCTGGGCAAATGGTATCGTTATTGGAAGCAAGTATGGACGTTCCGCACTGGGCATCAACGTAGGCGTATCCATAATGGCCGCTTGCAGAGCAGTCGCCGGTTGTGAATTGAATAGTTACATAAGTTCCAATATATGAGGTCAGGTCAACGTTAACCGTACTCCAGGGTTTATACCTGACGGAAGGACATGATGTCGAATTAAAAAAGCCCGGAAGAGAAGCCGCTGCAGATACTATAAATTCAGAACAGGGAATCTTTTTTCCAGTCTGATCTGTCATCAATGCCATAAAGAATGGCTGCTGGTTACTTGTGTGTCCCGGGTCTTCCAGTACAACTGCATACCGGTATGTAAAACTGGCATTGGCGGCTGAAACCAAAAAAGTCTGACTGACCTGTTCTCCCTGCGCTCCGGTAGAGTTATTCCCCAGTTTTAGAGAGCGGCTGCCGGCACCGACTACCGGAAATCCGCCGCAAGGGTCGGTTCCTGCAGGACCCACTATTGTTTGTCTTCCCGCAACAATGCCAATAGCCGTCAAAGTATACATAGGCGTCGGTGCGCCCACAGCTCCCATTGTGGCGGTACCCGTATTGCCAAACCAGCCGGTCAGATTTCCTGTTTCAAAATCCATATTGTTGCAAGTTGGGTTTTTGGGTATGGCGGAAAATGAAGTAGAGATAGAATACTTGACACAATTGGCATAAGGATCACCATATCCGTCCACTAAAATAAAGTAACATTGACCCGCAACTGCATTGATCAGAAGGGTTTGTGTGCCGGCAACACCAGCACTAATGTAAACATAGTTGGTGCTCACGCATGCCCCTGCAGTACCCGGACATGCGTTAAAAACCGAAATGCTTGGGTATGCGGCTACAGAAGATGTGATGTTACTCAGGTTAACCTGTAAATATCCTGATTGAGTGGCGCAAACATAATACATCCAATCGTTAGCGGAAAGATAAGTTGTACTGAGACAGGAATTCGTTCCCTGGTAATTGTTGCCTGTGCAACACGTAGTTTGGTTATTATAAGTACTTCCGATAGTTAAAGGGTTGGCAATAGCTGCTGTACATGTAGCTCCGCCGGGAGTTTGAGAAACGGGAAGCTGGAAAGTAGAGGTAAGTGAATATTTGGCGCAATTAGCGTATGTCCCCCCGATGCTGTACCCGTCAACTACAATATAATAACACTTGCCCGCGGTAACCATGAAATTTATTGAAGGGCCAGCGACAGTAGTACCCGCTCCAACGTATGTATAGTTTCCCGCCAGGCACGATGAAGAACCGGGGCAACCATCATAGGCTGAGAGGGAGGCATAAACTGGGATTCCTGAAACACCGGAAGATGTATTGGGCATAGAAAAAGTTACGCAGCCTGTTTGAGTGGCGCAAAAATAATAATACCAGTCGCTCGCACTGTTGTAAGTGCCTGTACCACCCATGCAGGTGCTGCTCGTTCCGGTGTAGTCATTGCCTCCACAACAAGTAGTTTGATTGGTATAGGTATTTCCAATGGTAATAGGATTTGCCTGAGCATCCGAACAGGTATTCCCGCCAGGTGTTTGAGTTAACGGAGGGACAATTGAAGACTTCAATGTAAAATTAAAACACCCTGCATAGCTCGTATAGGAATATGCATCGACTACAATATAATAACACTTTCCCGCAGTTGCATTTACCTGAATAGAAGGCCCTGATGCAAGAGTGGTATTGGCCGCCAGGTATTGATAAGAGCCATTCACGCAGCTTCCGGTTCCGGGACAGCCATCAAATACGGAGAATGAAATGTATGCCGGTTTCCCGGAAACGCCTGAAGTAAGATTGCTTAATGAAAGGGTAATGCATCCGCTGGTGGGAGCACAGAAATAATAAAACCAATCCTCCGAGCCATAATACAGGGTACTCAGGCAAGTGCTTCCTGTTCCGGTATAATCGTTTACTTTGCCGCAGGTTGTTTGCGCCGAATAACTTGTTCCAATTGTAATAGGAGCAGCCTGTGCTGCAGCGCAGGTGTTTCCTCCCTGGGCAAACACAGCCAATGAAGATCCAAATACCGATAATATAATAAGGACTGATTTTTTCATTGACTAAAAATTAATTCGTTGTTTGAAGGGCAAACTATATAATTAATTTTCTTCGTTCTTAGTACTGATCAATGCCGAGGCTTTAAATCCGCTTAATTCCAAAACATAAACAAGCGATTCAAAAGTAATGCGGGCATCATAAACCTGAACTTTAATATAATGCGATTCATAATCTGTTTTTGAAGAAGCAACCAGGTCTTTCAGACTTTGCATGATCTGATCAACCTTTTCCGCATCATCCGGATGATTTAATCCTTCGGTAAGTTGAAAAGTGTATTCAATATAATGATGATTGCCCGAAATTGATTTTTCCGGACTTTGATTTTGGGAAAATGACAGTCGTGAAACGCCTGTCAATAAAATCAGGAAAGCAAGGTAAATTTTAGAAACTGTTTAAAATTCATTTGATAAAAAGTATAAAGGGCATCTAAAAGGAAATCTCCTACTGAATTACTTAGTGTTGACCAAAACCCTATGTACCATGTATGAAACAAGCCTTACCGATGCCCAATGGAAAATTGT